>NZ_JBEZZB010000030.1:0-76213 GCF_040638955.1 Actinoplanes sp. NPDC024001 | reverse complement strand
AAATGCCGGTGGACAGCCGCAAGAGAGTGTCCCGCCGGTCACCTCGACCAAGCCTGGCCGGGCTGCGGTCGTACGACCAGTAAATAAGTAGCCGCACTCCGCTGGCTGGCCGTTGACGAAAGAATGTCTCGCAACGTAGCCGGAGCTTACCGCCGCCGACATTCGGCTTTGCCGGAGAGCGGACATCTTGCGGTCGCGGGGCAGACTATGCCGGCAATTGGGTCTTCGTCCGGTATGTGCTCGCAAGGGCGACAGGGTCGGGCATGATTCGCTCATGACGGTCGACATTCATTGCCTTCAGCGCGCCTTCGACGAAGCCGAGTCACGCGGCGACACGGAGTCGCTGCAAGCGCTGCTGGCTCACGACTTCCGTTCCATCGGCGAGCAGGGTCATGTGCTCGACAAAGCGCAATAGATCGGCAAGTTCGCCGAGTTCTCCTACACGAGTCTGAAGAGCAGCGACGTGGAGATGTGCTTCTACGGACATGCCGCCATCGTTCGTTGTATCCAACGCAGCCGCTCGACATGGCGCGGGCAGGAGATGACGTTGACCGTCCGAGTCAGTCAGACGTGGGTCGAACTGCCCGAGGGCTGGCGGCTGGCCGGCATCCATTTCAGCTCCATCAGCGCTGCATAAGGGCGAGTTCGCCAACGGAACTGGCATCCTCTTTGCCGCGGAACGAGCAGGTTCGGCGTGGCAGAGTACCGGGTTGGCTGTACGCCGTTGACACACTCATCGCTGCCAGAGGAACGCGGCCGTCGCGCACGGCTCGCAGCGGAAGCCGTAGCCGGAACCTCCACCGCCGAAGTTCATCGAAGTTCGATGGTCGTGACCTTCCTCAAGCTGAACGAGGAAGGTCATCGGCCGGGCGCAACTGCCGCAAACCGGTGTCTCGTCGTTCTGCAGCCATGCCGCCTGGCCTCCAACCTGACCGAGTACGTCCTGCACCGGCCGGTTCGTTTGTTCGTGCCAGTGTTCCGCTGCCTCGAGGTAGCCCTCGACATCGACCTGCACGAACCGGGACGCGCAACACTCATCGAGCAGCGTGATGCCATCGTCCGGGGGAGTGGCGACATGCACCGGGTCGGCTCCGAACACGAATGCGCGGTTGCCTCCGGCGTTGGCATCCCATTCGTCACACAGGCCAGGGTCGTTCTGGCACATGGAGATGGAGAGCAGACCCGCGCTGCCGGCTACACCGTCGGCGAGGCTGACCTGCGCGAGGAACTGCATGGGTCCGGCGCACTCACGGCAGCGAGGCCACTCGAATGCCGGCGGCGTGTGCGGGAGGCCGCCCGTACGAGTTCCGGGCGCATCCACAGCAACCGCACCGGCATAGGTCATCAGCTTCACCACGCCCAGCAGGATACGAGGCACCTTGCGAAATCATCGGAATACGTCAGCGGCAGTGGAAGGCCAAGATCCGAACTGCGCTCGCAGCCGCGACCGGCGTGCCAGGTTCCACTGGGATGGCTCCTGCCTCCGCAGGGCCCCGTTCACATGCGAAGATCCAGCGTGATCTCGTGGGCCCAGCGCCGAGTCTGCCGACGCTTCGGTGTCGCGCCGCTCCTTCCAGGTCGAGGAACGATGGTTGGCGTCGGCTTGAGCCGAGGTTCCGATCTCCTGCCCCTTAACGCTGTCCGACACCCTCCGATCGGGCAATCCAACGGTTGGTACGTATGGCGAGGTGGGCCGGCGTCACAGGACGACGCCTTCCTCAGTCCTGTTCATTTCGAGCATGCCGCGAGCTATTTTCCGGAATTGCTGCCTTACCTGGCACTACCACCTGGTATGGGCGTTATCCTCGCTCCGGGTTACGAGGATGTATGGCATGACGAGGCGTTTCTCGTGCCTTGATCCAGATCGCGGCGCGTTCACTCTTCTGCCGCGCTGGGTGCGCGCTGACGCGGGATCCGGCGCCGCCGATCCCGGACGCACACGCTGCCCTCAGGCAGGCAGCAACCGACTGGCTTGCGAGACCCCAAGATCCCACCGGGGTATCCGTTGAGATGTGGTTGGAACGGACTTAAATCTCGGCGCGCCGGCTCTTTGACCGGGACGGCGATTTCTGGGACGGCCCCAAATAGGAAACGGACGCTCATGCCGGTAACCGAGCGCTACGGTGAGTCACCTCCCGCAGGTTCTCTGACGTCCGGTGTCGATGTTAGTGTGCCGTCCGAGCAAGCTTTGGCCATCGATGTAGAGCGGGTTGTCGTGCAAGGTTTAGGTGTTGCTCCGCTGATGGTGGTGCGAGATGTCCCGCTCAGTGTCGAATTCTACCGGCGATTGGGATTCCAGCCCTTGGTTGAGTGGGGCGGCTACGCCAAACTGGTCAACGGGACGGGAATTCTGCATCTCGCTGCGCAAGGGGATCCGCCGCCGGATCGACCCCAGGTTGCGCTAAGAGCGCCGGACGACACGGCGAGCGCTGTGGCCGCCGCAATAGTCGTGCAGGTCGCAAACTGCCGCCAAGCGTGTATCGAGCTGGTTGCGGCAGGCGTCAATCTACTCACCGAACCGGTCGAGCCTGAGTGGGGTGGTGAGGTGAGAGCCTTCCTGCGCGATCCGGACGGTCATCTGGTCGAAATCAATGAGGCCCTTGTGTAAATATGTGAACCGGAATCGTCTCGCTCCGTACAACATTCGAGCTTGCGCCGATCGAATCGGCGGCTTTCGGCTTTGGAACGTCCGCACACGCCGCGCTCCGGTACCGCGGCTGGCCTGCCATACCGCCCACCGCTCAAGCACGAGCAGCGCCGCGACTTCGGCGGAAGCGAGATGCAGTCGAGCCGGCTTCGAGTCCCGTGCGGCCACCCGAGAGGCGTCGGTCACTCGCTGCCATCCGAGCAGCAGGAACTGCCAGAGCGGGCCAATAGTCCTCACCTGCCGGTTCGTCGAGGGCCCGGTCTACGATCGCTCCGCCCGGGCCCAGACCTGCGGGGTCGCGACGGCTGATCAGCCGGGCCGTCGACGGCACCGGGGCTGGAGAACGACACCGAAGGCGCCGCCGGCTGGGAAGACACAGGTGGCGGCCACTGCGATGCCGTGATCTGCGCGCCGGTGACGGGCAGCGTGGGCGAGATCTGGTCGAGCAAGCGCTGCGCCATGGAGGCGTCGATCTCGACGTCAGCGCTGATACGAACATCGGCGGCGGTCGCCAGGTCCACGACGTCGTCGCTGGTGAACGCATCGGCTCCGAGAGTGCTCAGCCGCCGCGCGAACTCCTGCATGTTAATCATCTGCAGCCTTATCCTCGGGTTGCTATTGAGCCACCGTAACCCGCCGCCCCGGTCAGCGGTTCGCCCACCACCGTCCCGGGCTGCCGCGGCCAACAGCGATGCCAGCTGCTCGGCGGTCCCCACCTCTTCGGCGAGCCGATCGCGCACAGAGGCCGGCGGGGCCGTCACGCTCAGTGCTACCTATGCCGGCCCGCGACGCCCTGAAATGCCGAGTTTCGTGCGTTAGGAACCCGCGGCGACCGCCTTGTGGACGCCGCGCCTGCGCCGGATCGCAACTACCAGACCGAGCACCGAGCCGACAGCCGTTAGGAGTAAGGCGCCGAGCACAGCGACTCCCCGTGAGAGATGATCTCGAACGAGAGGAGGGTCGCCGACCGATAGCGACACGCCGCCGATCGCATTCTGTGCGTTGCAAGCTAACGGGTAGTCGCCTGCGGGTTCGGCCGTCAGCGTGAGAACGCCGCGCCACTGCTGCCCCTCCGCGTTCAAGACCAGACCTTGATCGCGCACCGAGATCACGGACGAGCGCACCTCCCTACCGTGCCCTACGAGCTCACAGCGGACCCGAGCGGCTACTGTCTCATCTGCTGTCGTCCACACCATCCTTTCGTCGTCGGACAGGTGGATGACTGCATGCCTTCCCAGTTCGATTCGTTCCCCGACGGTGCCACCGACGGGGACACGAAGCAGGATCGCCACAAGGGCCAGAGTTCCCGAAGCGGCGGCTAGGAGCGCGACGAAATACCAAACTCTGTGGGGACGCAACGGACTTGCCGAGCCAGCTGACCGATCGGATTGCACAAGCGCATTATTGCAATCCTGTACCCACGACCCGGCCCGGCATCTCACCCGCCCACTCTGGTCGTACTCCAGCCACCGTCTGATGCGCGCTCATGCCGCTGAGCCGCTGTCTCCTTCCGTGCGCGCCAGCGCCTGCACGCTCGTGCCGAGCTGAGTGCGTTATAGCGAGCGAAACGGCGTCCCAGTGGGCTCCGCGTTCCAGAGGGTTTCGGGCAGACCTGGTGACGTGATTACGTGCGGGCAGTGAACAGCGATGCCGCCCGGCGAAGCACCACCTCTGGCCGATGAGCGAGGTCGGCGACCAAACGCTGGCGGAACTCCTCGCGGCGCTCTTTGTCGAGAGCATCAAAGAATCGTCGGGTGCCGTGAGTGGCATACCAGCGCCACATCGCCTCGGGGTCCGCCAGTTCGAGTTCTACCTCGAGGTGTTCTTGCGTAACGTTGCGGAAGCCCGTGCTCGCGAGGGCGGCTCGTGCGTCGAAAGCCGTGTTCGCCGGGCCGTCGGCGGGTAGGTAGCGAGAAAACTCGGCGAAGAGTTCATTACTGCGATCGCCGGGTTCGAAGCCCTCAGGTAGGGGGCCGGTCACTGTTAACGCCAGCAGTCCTCCGGGAACGAGCACCCGCTTGAACTCACGTAACGCAGCTCGGGGATCGCTCAGCAGGTGGACCACGAACCCGGCGGTGACCACGTCGAATGTAGCAACGTCGAACGGCAGAGCTGCGGCGTCTGCCACTTGCACGGTCGGTAACAAGGCGGAGAGTCGGCTCACCATCGCGGCCGATCCATCCACTGCGAATACCTCGTACCCACGAAGCCTGGCCGCGAGCGCCACCGCCCCAGTTCCCGCTCCTACGTCAAGGAGCCGCGTGCCCTTGGCCGGCGGCGGCAATGCGGCAACCGTGAGCTGGCCGAAGGAGCTGAAAAAGGGAACGACGGTGTCGTAGGACTCGGCAACTTGGTCGAAAACGGCGATCCAGGCGTCCGTCATGGGCACGATCATTGGCCTGATCAGCCGATGGATCCAGCAATATTTGCCGCCTACCGGCGATTCGCCAAGCCGGCGATGGGATAGGCGGCCGAACCCACTCTCCTGCCGCTTAGCGGACGGGCCTGCCTTGCCGGCTGTCACGCTGCGTGTAGCCCGCTCAGCGTCGCCCGGCGCATCGTCGTGCCGCGGGCCGTACGTGCCGGATGCGGCACGCACGACTTCACCTCAGTGACGCTGCTTTGCACGAGACCGCGTTCCCGCTCCCCCTGTGCGGACGCTTGGTGCTTCGGAATCCACGGTCAGGAGGGGGAGTTCCCCCTGCCACAGGCATGCGGGGCTTGACCTGCCTCGGCGGCTGCCGACCGCCGCCGGTCGTCGTCATGTCAGCCTGATGAGGCGGGCCGACCGAGTACCGGCATGTCGTCCACGCGTGTGCCGGGTTGCCAGGGCCAGCGGTGGTATCGATCCGGCCACACGATCTGCAGGGCCTCTACGGCGGCACCGGTGACGGCGTAGAACTGTGCGGCAACGGGCAGGTGGCGATCGGGTTCGGTCACCGCGACGAGCTGAACCTGGTGACCCTCGAGAACGTCGTCGGCATATTGGCCGGGGGTGAATGCCCGTCGGCCCGCGATGACCTCACTGGCAACGGCGCGCAGGGCGGGTTGGGAGATGTCGGGCGGCAACCCGAACAAAATCAGCTCAGGATGCCCATGGCCGGTCAGGCCGATCGTGTACCAGCACGTTTCCAAGGGAGTCGGCTGCGGTACGAAGTGTAGATATACACCGGAACGCTCAATGGCCTCGCCGATCTGGCGAAGCTCGGTCTCCTGATGTCCGGCCGCCATAGGTTTGCCTTCCGCCCAGTCACTGTCGGAGCCAGCGGTACGTTGAAAACCTGCTAGGGCTCTTCTGAGCCGGCTGCGTACCCACAACATGAACGCCCACACCTGGCGGCCCAGTTGGGCTGTCACCCTGCGGTGCGCAGAGCCAGCGCGGGCCCCACCCGAGCGCGCACAACTCGCCGAGAATAGTGCGGCCAATCGCGGCCCAGCAAAACTGAACCTCAGCCCTGATACCTGATGGTCGCGTGAAGCTGATCTGAAGCAGGTTTGAAGCCTTTGACTGTTTGAATGGCGCAATCGAGAGGAACTGACGACCGCCCATGCTTGGCAGCGGTCGTCACGTGTCGTGATCCTCAACAAGGGAGTAAAAAATGCCGAAACGGGCAACATTCCCACTGGCCATGGTGGCGGCGCTCGTTGCCGCAATCGCATTCAGTCCCCCTGCGCAGGCTTCTCCTGCCCCTGCGATGGCCGCCTCTGCGCAGACCGTCAAACCGTTCATCGATGAGCGGAGGTGTAATGCCAGTCAGCTGCCACGTCAAATCTGGCTGACCTACACATCACGTCCGACACGGTGCTTTGGCGGCACGGTCGGCAGCTTCAACCTGGGCTACAATCCCGTGACTCCCGTCCAATGGCTCTCATCAGGGGATTATCACGGCACCATTTACTGCGTTGGCCTAACCCTGCCGTTCGGCCCGGCGACTGATGCGCTGTTGAACAGGACATGCACTCGCCTCGAGATCCGTCCCGCAAGCTGATGCAGCCGTAACACCCGCACTTGGTGGTGGCGCGGGGTGCGTCGCTGGCTATCCACTCCGCCCACCACCCCCATGGCCGCCGGCTCACCCGGGGCATTTCAGCCAGGCCCCCACATAACGAACGTGACGGCTGTTGGCCACTGGACGCCGGGGTCCTCGTTGATGACGACCTCGTCGTTTGGCGTGGCTTCCTCCAGCCCTTCCGGCCACAACGCGACTAAGGAACCGTCGCTCCGTTCGTGTTCTGCCGGAGTCAGTACGAACGCGCGGTCCGCGCGGTCGCTGACTCCGTGTCAGAGAGTGAATGACCCCGGACGGCACGCGACATGAGCCGTTGCTGAGGCTTGACCAAGATCAGGTGCACTGTCATGCCGCGAACCGCGCGCTACACGCGTGACGGTGGGTCGGCCCGCCCAGCAGGCGGATCGCAAGAAGGGCTCAGGCGGAGCCGACAGAGATCACATCCGCTTGATAAGCGCTGGCAAGAGCCCGTCATCATCAACGCATGAAACGACAGTGGGTCTCCTCTTGTCGCGCTGACGTTCCTGGCCGGCTGCTCAACTCCCTCGGCTCCCTCGGCTCCCTCGGAGCCCGCGCCGAAGCCGGCGTTGTGCACGTCGGTTCAGTTGACATTCGGGACGGCGTCTGTCGCTGCCCTGCTGACTGGCGTGACGCCGGTACTTGAGGCGACCGCCAAGGGCATGACCTTCGACGAGCAGTATGCGGAGATCAACACTCGGACGGCCGGTGTACGTGCGGGTGCCGAGGTTCCGGCCGAGGACGTCTATCGTCAGCTGGCCGCCAAGTACGAGGAAAGGCGTCCGCTGGTCGAATACGGCACCGTGCACCACCTGCCCATCGGCGACTCGGTCACCTTCGGCGGGAGAGGGCGTTTCGTAGGCTTCGACTGGATCCGGACCGTCGACGTGCCGTTCAGCTATACCTGCGATGGCACCACCAGTCGAGGTGTCGTGACCTCGTGGGAGGCGGTCGGCCGAGGTGGATTCGTGAATTGCGGCGAGCCAGACGTCGACGCCAGCGATGACGACGTTGCGATGATGCGCCAAGTGCGCACCCTGCGCTGCGATGAAGGTTGATCGGGACTCAGGGTCGCGCGAGACAAGTCTGGCAAGGTCATGGCACTGATCTGCCGCGATCCGGGCTCTGTCTCACAACCTTAATCACTCGTCGTCAGTGGCGTACGTAGCGTCCCGAGCCGGTGACGGGCTCAGGTTTCCTTATTGTCGACCCAGCGGCAGAACGGGTCCGTGGTGTCCTCGTCGCCCATCTCGGCGGGCTCCGCCACGATCTCCAGCCCGGTCGCCGGGGCGGTGATCCCGAAGGTGCGGTGCAGCCAATCCCGGTAGGGCGCATTGACGATCTCGTGGTCGGCGTCCCACGGCTCAGGCGGCGCGCCGAACTCCTCGTTCCAGCAGATCTCCCGGTAACCGATCGCCAGCAGCCGCAGGAAGTCGACCGCATCGTCGGCGAGCACACACGTCATCATCGAGCCGCTGCCCGAACCGAGATGAACGATCCTGACCCGTCCCTCACCGTCGCGCCACAGCGCGGCCATCGAACCCTCGCCGCCGGTCCGCGCGAACGGCCACAACCGTGCCGCCGGATCCGGGACCGACTCGTCGAACCAGGACCGTGCGTACGACAGAGTCTGCTCGGCGGTGTAGCCACGCAACTCGATCCAGGTGCCCACCCAGCCGTTGTCGCTCAACGAGCCGTACAGATCCCCGTCCTGCCCCTTCACCACGAAGCCCTGCTCGTCGACCCAGGCGAAGAGCAGGCGCAGCGGCTCCGGCAGGTCGAATCCGTCCGGTACCCGGGCCAGCGTCGTCTTGAGGAAGTCACCCACGCCCGGCAGCGTACGAGATCACCTCGCCCTCCCACAGTCCCAGCCGCACTGCCCGGCCGCCGACGTGCAGAGTGCCGCCGACCAGCTGGCCGGTCTCGTCGCGCTCCGGATCCCAACCGCTCAGCACTCCCGCGATCACCGAGGCGAACGGTTCCTCGCCGGAAGCGTCCCGCCCGTGCCAGCGGCCACCGTCAAAGTCGTAGTCGTAGGCCGACCGCCAGCTCTCGTCACCCGGGGCCGTCGGCACGATCGTCAGGGACCAGTCACTGCGCCCGTCGAACAGCAGCCCACGACCGTCGTCCACGACGAGGTGGACCGGTCCGGTGGTGAGATCGACCGGGTCACCGGGCCAGTGCCAGGCCAGCCGCGTGACTGCGGCCAGCCGGCAACCGATCAGCATGTCCATCAGAATGGTTCCGTCACTCCGTACGCAGTAGTTGACCGTTGGTGTCGTCGAACCGGCCCTTGGTGCGGCAGCACCGGCGAAACCGCCGTCCTGAGCCGCACTGGCAGGGATCGTTGCCGCCGCATCGTAGAGATGTTGCTGTTCACAGCTCTACGAGCCCGCAGCCAATCCGCCATCGGTCCGCGATCCGCCCGATTCGTCGACCGTCCGCCTTTGCTGAAGTAGCGCTTCGGTCCGGCAAGGAGAGTCAACGCCGTCCTTGCCAACGCCCTGACCTGCACCCATCCCGCTCATCGAACCGAGGCGTTGGTCGATCTTGGCCAACACCGGCAACGCCGTGGCGTTCAACCAGCCTCGTTCAATGAAGGCTGGTACCAGCCGGAAACCGTCGTCAACTTCAGCGCCAGCTCGTCCAGCAGCGGAAAGCCCTTCTTCCCGAGCCAAGCGGTCTGCGCGTCGGCCTCCAAGGCAAGCACGGCGACACTCCGCAGGAAAGCCGCGACGAACTTCGGGCCGGGCTGTTCCATGAAGCCAGCCTATTAGCACGTCGACGACGACTGACGCGGCATCCTCATTTGCCGCGGAGCGAGCAGGTTCGGCGTGGCAGAGCACCGGGTTGGCTGTGCGCCGTTGTCGTACTCATCGCTGCCAGCGGAACGCGGCGCTGGTCATGCGCGACTCGGTATCATCGCGGGCGTGTTCATCGAGGTCATCGGACGTCGCCCTCTACCCGGCCATATCGACCGCGACGACGTCGAGGACATACTCGCAAATGCGCTCGGAACGGACGGCGAGGTGACCGGAGCCGGTACGGGCGAGACTGGATGGCATTTCGACGTCGAGATCGTGGCCGACACGCCCGACCCCCGACAGGTTCTGCGAAGACTGGCGATCGCCTTGGCCGAGCAGAATTTGGGGTGGATAGTGCTTCGTCCCGAGGAGGCACTTTCCGGTCGACCGGCTCAGGAGATTGTCTGAACCTAGCTAATAGGCGCACGAATCTGCCGCCGATCGTGCGCAACACCGGTAGGGATCCGTCACGCTGGGTCGTCGGCTGCTGGGCGAACCGGCTCCCTGAAGCGCCGAGAGGAGTGCGCTCTCCCGTCGCGCCGACGTCATTTCGCTACCGCTCTTCTCCGGCTGACAAGTCCGCCTATGCCGGCCGCTACGCCAATAGCTGGATGCGAGGCGCCTCGAGGCTGCGGGCGATGGGGTGAGAGCAGTGCTCACACGTCATGGTCTGCGGACGGAGGAGGTTGCTTTGCGTGGAGAATCTGCCGGGCTGGACCATGTTGGGACAAAGGTAGCCGAGGTAGAGACGAACCCACGGAGCGCAGGTCAGGGCTTGGGACGCCTCGTTGCGCTTGGTGTCGTGGAAAGGAGCCCACCAATAGTCGACCACTGTCCGCAGGATGGACCGATACTGCTGGAGTAGGCGTCGAAAGCGGATATTCGTGTGGCCGTCGGGTGAGTGCCGGTCTTGCTGTCGCCCGTGCAGGTGCCGTGCTCGGCACCATGCTTCAGCGACGTGGTGCGGCCAGTGCGTTCGCAGATGAAGCAGTCGAGGCTGAGTTCGAAGCTGCGCTGCCAATGCAGGTTGTGGAACGGTAAGCCGTCCACGGCGAGAACGGCCGTGACTTCAACGGATCGCAGCATGTTTCGATCTTGCCAGGGCGGCATGGTTCCGGCCGTGGGCCGGACACTCTCCTGCGGCTGTCCCCACGCTGTCCGCTGACGAGAACGTCACGCCGTGTTGGTGGACGGCTGTTGCAGGATCCTTTTGCGGTGCACGCCCGGCTACCCTCCGACGCATGACCGCTATCTCTGTGATGCTGGCGGTGCCGGACGCCGCAGCAGCCTCCGCGTGGTACCAGCGTGCCCTGGGCGCCACTGAGCTGTGGAACCTCGGCTCGGTCATCGGCCTGGAACTGCAGGGGGCGCCGTTCTTCGTCGCGGAGCCGGCGAACAACCGTTGGGATAGCCCGACGGCGCTCGGCAGCACCACGGCACGGATCGAGGTGTTCGTCGATGACCCCGATACCGTCGTCGGGGGCGCCGCTGAGGCCGGCGCCGACTACCACGATCCGGTGCGCGACCACGCCGCGCCGTGGGGCACGCATCGGCAGGGCGGCTTCTTCGATCCGTACGGCCATCTCTGGCTCGTGGGAGACAAGTCACCGCTACAACGTCATCGGTAGCGGGTGCGAAAGCGTCCGGATCTGCTGAGCACGCGCGCCGACGGCCGCGTCGCTGCCACGGTGAGTGCGTCGGTAGGCCGGCCACCGCGTCACCGCTGTCGGTCCACGCCACGCATGGTGCGGTACACCGCCGTGATACCGAGAAACAACGCGCCGACCAGGACGAGCGTGATCGCCGCGTTGACGACCACCGGCCAGTCCTGGACGAAATACTGTTTGGCGTAGTTCGCGCCCACGATGATCACGACGTAGACCCACCAGGGTGCCCATCGCCCGTCCGACTGCTTCCTCGCGTTCATGGTGTCCGCCTCCGATGTAGGTCATTTGCCTCCCACATCGTTTCCAGGACTGCCGGGCATGCCATCCGTCAGGGGATTGAGGACTGCATCATCATTTAGTCGCACGCTGCTCTGCTGATGGTTGAGGCGAAACGAGCAATCCGCAGCTTGCGAGCCGCGGGCGGCGCTAGAACGCGATGGTGTAGAGGGTCCACGTCAGCGAGGAGAACGCCGCGACCTGCAGCGCGATGCCCAGCGTCAGCAGCCTGGCCTTGACGACGCTCTGCTGCCGAAGGCACGCGATCATTTTGACGCGAAGAACCGCGACATTGTTACTCGCGTCGACGTTGTGGTCAGTCCAGCGCCGGCGAAGAAATGTCTTCATCGTCTTCTCGCTGACCACGGAGACCCGGACGGCGGCGTTGGAGATCGCGCCCAGCGCCGCCGCGCCGATGAACGCGGACAATGCCGCCATGAGCGGGGTCAGGGAATCGCGCAGATTTCCCCGCTGGGATGCCGGCGCCGAGAAGGCGCCGATCCCGATGAGAAGGACGATGAAGGCTCCCGAGGAGGTCACCAGGGAGGTGCTCCGGACGTCGAGCTTGGCGCGGCGATCAATCTCGTGCTGCAGTTCCTGCTCGATGAAAGCGCAGTACACCATGCCCTGAGAGCTGCCGGTTCTATGATCGATCGTCATCGCGCCGGAACGTGCCGACCTGGGTTCGGAACGAACTATTGCTTCGCGGTTCGCACTCGAGGTCTCTCTGATCCTCTTTACTGGGAGGTGGCCGCATGGCGGACTGCTGCCTCAGAGATTCTTGCTGTTTCCGCTCTTCGTCCTCTTTGGCCTTCTTTTTTCCGAACATACCATCCCCTTTTGGCTCAAGTGCAGAAGAATTGTCGCTCGATTCCGCGCCGGCGAACAAGAGACGGTTGGTGGACCCCGGAAGAGTTTCGCATTCGTCCCGGGGCAAGCACCTCAGCACTGCGTCGTCGGGTGACATCCGCTTCCGCTGCGAATGGGCTCTCTGACCACGCAGGCCACCAAACCTCAGCGGTATCTCGCTATTCCGCCAGCTTGCAGGGCAGCGGTTCCCCTTCGACCAGGCTGTTCTCGACGGAACGACGCGGGACGCCGTCGGTGCCGGGCTGTTCCATGATGACGAAGTGCAGGCTGGTTCCGGGTGGCATGCGGTCGCGGTGGATGGTGAAGATCTGCTCGTCGGGGTTCGGGTTCCAGGTCGGCATCGGCAGGACCCGCAGCAGCAGCGGCGACGACGGCTGGCCGTTCTCGACACATCCGGCCGTCTGACCGGGACGCAGCTTCACGAACTCGACCTTGGCGGGCACGCCGGCCTTCTTCAGCGCGGCGGTCAGCTGGTCGGCGTCGGTCAGCTGCCGGATCGTGAGCAGGACCGTCCCGTCCGGCTGGGCCTCCACCGACCAGGCCGCCAGCTGCAGCGGGGGAGCGGGAGTGACCTGCTGATCGGCGGGCAGAGCCAGGGCCAGGCCGGCGGCCGCGACCGCCGCGAGGCCCAGCGCGGTGACCGTGCGGCGCCGGCGGCGCAACCGCGTTCCGCGGGTGGTGATGTCGTCGACGGCGGTGCGCAGCTGGAACTCGCCGAACTCGTCGCGCACCCGGGCGTACAGATCGTTGTCGGTCACGGCTTACGCTCCTGTTCGGTGACGGAGGCCAGGTGGTCGCGCAGGGTGCGGGTCGCCCGGGCGAGGTGGGCGGTGACCGTGCCGGTGGCGATCCCGAGGGTGCGGGCGGTCGCGTGGCTGTCCAGGTCCAGGAAGACGCGCAGGGCGATCACCTGACGCTGCCGGGTGGGCAGGGCCCTCAGCGCGGCCATCATCCGCTGGTCCGGCAGGTTCGCGTCGAGGTCGTCGTACCCCGGCTGGTCTTGATCGTGGGGCGCCGGGACCTCCCGGCGCCATCGGCGCCACCAGGAGGTGTGCGCGTTGAGCGCCGTGCGCACCACCCACGCGCGCGGCGCCGGATGCTCGGCGACCGTGGACCATGACGCCCAGGCCCTGGCGAACGCCTCGGCGACGACGTCCTCGGCCGCCTGACGGTCGCCGATGGCGGCCGCTACGGCCCGGAGACAGTCGTCCCGGGCGCTCTCGTAGAAGGCGGTGAACTCCGCCCGTTGATGTCCCACACCGGTACTACGCCTGAGCGCCACGATCCACTTACCGTGTTGACGAGGAAGAATCCGATGCGTCCACCAGGTGATACCGGCAGCAGAGGTCCAGCAGCTGGGCGCACCTGACCTCCAGGGCCTCGGGCAGGCCGTCGAGTTCCACGTCCACCAGCAGCTGACCGTCGGTCGTCCGCGCGAAGTGCGCCTCGACCCGGACATCGCCGTCGAGGACGACGGTGCACCACTGGTCGTTGTCCGCGTCCGAGCCGTCAACGCCGGCGGTGAGCGCGGTCAGATCCTCGCGGCAGCGGATCACCTCGGCGATCTCCGCGACGAAAGGCCGCAGATTCGTACGCAGGATCCAGCCGTGCATGGTGCCGCTTGGCTCAGTGGACATCCGGTGAATCTAGCCCCAGCAGGTCACGCACCTGAGCCTTGCCGTGCGGGGTGAGCCGCACCGCGCGCCCGGAACCGATCCGCTCCATCCAGCCACGGCTGAGGAACGTCGCGCACACCCGCGCCCCGGCCAGCCCGGCCAGATGCTGCCGCCGCTCCGTCCAATCGAGACAGCCACGGGCGAGCGGGCGCTTGCCGGGCCGCAGACTCTCCGGCGCCAGCCCGAGCGTGCCGGTCAGCCAGGCCAGCCCGGCCGGGGTGAGGGCGAACCCACCGGACTGCTCCAGCAGACCCCGGCTCGTCATCGCGTCGGTGACCGCGACCCCGAGCTGCCCGGCCAGGTGGTCGTAGCAGGTGCGGCCGCGCCGCAGGGCCGCGCTCGCGGTCGCTGCCCGCAGCCCGGACGGCGCGGCGGGCCGGGAGGTGATCCGCGACGCCAGATCCTCGAGGAGCTCCGCGACCGACGGGTCGGCGAGCTGGACGTAGCGGTGCCGGCCCTGGCGGCGCTCGACGAGCAGCCCACCGGCGACGAGGCGGTGCAGGTGCTCGGTGGCGGTGGACGGCGCCACCCGGGCGTGGGCGGCCAGCTCACCCGCGGTCCACGCCCGGCCGTCGAGCAGCGCCAGACACATCGCCGCGCGCGTCTCGTCAGCGAGCAGGGCGGCGAGTGCTGCCAGGTCGGAGGCTGAGGTCATCCGCACAGGCTAGGGCGCTTGCGGTTCGGCGGGCGCCGAACGATTGCCGCCGTACCGTCGCCTGATGCAGCAGATCAACGACCCTGACGCCGTCCGTGCCGTCCTGACCGATGCGGCCTTCGTGGTGCCGCCGGTGCCGCCGGCGGCGGCCGGCGTGGCCTGGCTGCGCGCCACGGTCGGCCGGTTCGCCGGCGGGGAGACCCACGCACGGCGGCGCGCCCTGGCGGTCGCGATCCTCGACGCCGTCCCGCCCGAGACGCTTCGCGCCGGCAAAGGGGCGCATCCGGTCGCGGTACTGGCCCAGGCGATGGGCATCGACGAGCCGGTCGTCGAGCTGGTGCGCGACGTCGCCCAGGCATACCAGCCGGGCACCGGCGACGAACCCCGGGCGGACGCGGCCGTCGACCGGCTCGTCGAACTCGCCGGCGGCGCCCACGAAGAACCGACCGCGGCCCGCATCGGTGTGCTCGTGCAGGCCTGCGAACCCACCGCCGCGCTGATCGAACGGGCCCGGCACCGGCCGGTCGGCGACGTGCTGCGCGACGACCCGCCGGTCCCGGCGACCAAACGGCAGGCGCTCGCCGCGACCACCGCCGGCGACGTCACCGTCGCCGCCGGCGAGGTGGTCCGGGTGGCCCTCACCGGCGAGCTGGCCTTCGGGTACGGGCCACACCGCTGCCCCGGCCGCGACCACGCCCTCGCCTTCGTCACCGACGGGGTCGCCCAGATCCACTAAGGTCGGTGCATGGTCCCGACCACAGCCGGCACCGCCTTCGACGCGCTGCTGCTCGACGCCGTGCCCGACCACGAGGCGCTGCGCCGCGTCTACGAGATGCCCAGCGAAGCGGCCGTGCGCAAGCAGATGACCGAACTCACCGACCAGACCCGGCGGTTGATCAACTGCGCGTCGCTGGTGCTGGTCGCCAGCACGGATGCCGAGGGCAACCTCGACGTCTCCCCGCGCGGCGGCCCCGCCGGGTTCGTCTCCGTCCTGGACTCGCGGACGGTGGCGATCCCGGACGCCACCGGCAACAAGCGCCTGGACAGCCTGCAGAACATCATCGCCACCGGCCGGGCCGGGCTGATGTTCGTCATCCCGGGGCGCACCACGACGCTGCGGGTCAACGGCCGCGCCTGCGTCTCGACCCGCCCCGAGCTGCTCTCGCAGCTGACCGCCGTGGGCAAGCCGCCGGCCAGCGCGCTGGTGGTGGGCATCGAGGAGGTCTACCCGCACTGCCCCAAGGCCCTGCTGCGCAGCGCGGCATGGAAGCCGGATCAGTGGCTGCCGGCGGACGCCCAGCCCACCTCGGCCGAGGTGACCCTGGCCCAGCTGCGGATGCCGGAGCTGACCATCGCCGACATCGAGCGGACCGAGGCGGACGCGTTGAAGTACCGGTACGAGTAACGGCCCGTTTCCCGAGCCGTGGGAGCGCTTCCCACCTGGCCAATGACTGCCGTAACTTGATCTTTCGAGTTGCGATGCCGTGAGCCGAAGGGACCAGCCGATGCGAGCGCGATCGTCCTCCCCTCAAGTCGGGAAAAACCGGATCGGTGGCTAGCTCCCCGTCAGTCTCTCTCACCGTTCTCGGACCGGTTCGCGGATGGCGGGGCGAGGCCGAGATCCCGTTTCGCCCGCCGCAGGCACGGGCGGTGCTGGCGGTGCTGCTCACCCGGGTCGGCCGCCCGGTGACCCTCGCCGAGCTCGTCGACGTCGTGTGGGGCCCGTCGGCGCCGAACACCGCCGCCAACGCCGTGCACGGATATGTGAGCACGCTGCGCAAACTGCTGGAGCCCGGCCTGCCCGCCCGCGACCCCGGCCGGTGGTTGATCCGTGGCAGCGGCGGCTACCAGTTCGACGACTCAGCGGGCCGGGTCGATCTCGTGGAGTTCCGGCGACTCGTCGCCCGGGCCCGGGCACCGCGCGACGCCACCGACATGGTGGACTCCTATCAGCGGGCACTGCGGCTGTGGACCGGCCCGATCGCGGGCAACATCGACCCGGCCGTACGATCGCATGCCGCCTTCCAGGAGATCGACCGGGAATGCCGGCAGGCGGCGCGCGACGCGGCCGATGCCGCGCTGGCCGCGGGCCAGGCCGCGGCGCTGCTCGACGCGATCCACACCATCGCTGAATGGGACGTGCTCGACGAGTCGATGCAGGCCCGGCTGATCCTGCTGCTCAAAGCAGCCGGCCGGCAGGCGCAGGCGCTGGACCGCTACGACCTGGTGCGCCGGACCCTGGCCGACGAGTTGGGCGTCGATCCCGGTGCGGAACTGTCGGCCGCCCACCGCGAGGCCCTGCGGCCCGCCGGCGTGGCGCGCCCCGGTCCGGCGCCGAGCCCGATCCGGCCCGCGCAACTGCCGGCGGACCTGCCGCTGTTCACCGGCCGCACCACCGACCTGGCGCAGGCGAAGTCGGTGACGTCCGGCGGTTTCGCGGCCTGGCCGCTGCTCACCGTCGCCGGAATGGCGGGGGTGGGCAAGACCACCCTGGCGGTGCACCTGGCACACGAGGTGGCCGACCGCTTTCCCGACGGGCAGCTGTTCGTCAACCTGCGCGGCTTCGACCCCGGGGGAGCGGTGACCGACCCGGCCGACGCGCTGCGCGGCTTCCTCGAGGCGTTCGGTGTCACCGCGGCGAACGTGCCCCGGACGATGGACGCGATGGTCACGCTGTACCGCAGTCTCCTGGCTGACCGGCGGGTGCTCGTGCTGCTCGACAACGCCCGCGACGCGGAGCAGGTCCGTCCGCTGCTGCCGGGCAGCCGTGGCTGCCTGGCCATCGTCACCAGCCGGACCGCGCTCTCCGGCCTGGTCGTGACGCACGGCGCCCGGCCGTTGACGCTGGGCGCCCTGACTGCCGCGGAGGCGTCGGACCTGCTGGCGAGCCGCCTGGGCGCCGACCGCGTCGCCGCCGAGCCCGCCGCCGTCGAGCAGATCATCCGGTGCTGCGGTGGCCTGCCGCTCGCGCTGGCCGTCGTCGCGGCCCGGGCGGCGACCGATCCGGATCGGTCCTTCACCGACATCGCCGCCGCACTCGCGGCCGCGCACGGCCGCCTGGACGCGTTCGCCGGCGACGAGGCGGCAACCGACGTCCGCGCCGTCTTCTCCTGGTCCTACCGGGCGCTGAGCGACGAGGCCGCCCGGCTGTTCCGGCTTGTCGGCGCCGTGCGGGTCGGCCCGGACGTCGGCCTGAGCGCCGTCGCACGACTCGCCGGTACGGACGTCCAGCGGGTCCGGCCGCTGCTCGCCGAACTCGTCCGGACGAACCTCCTCGGTCGCTCCGCCGCGGAGCGCTACACCACGCATGATCTCCTCGCGGCCTTCGCCAGCGAGACGGCCGACGCCACCGACACCCCCGGCGATCGGCGAGCGGCCCTGCAGCGACTGCTCGACCACTACCGGCGCACGGCGCTGGCCGCCCACGGCGTCTACCTGCCGAACCGGGCCGTCCCCGCAGCCGGTCCCGTGCCGGCGCCCGGCCCCGACGACCCGGCGGACCGCGATGCGGCCGTCTCCTGGTTCACCACCGAACGATCCACCCTGCTGCAGGCGGTGCGCGCCGCGGCCGACAACGGCTTCCCCACCCACGCGTGGCAGATCATGTGGAGCGCCACACCCTTCCTGCACCGCTCCGGGCACTGGGACGACCGGCTCACCGGATCACGCATCGCGCTGGCCGCCGCGGAGAGCACCGGCGATCCCGCCGCCACCGCGGCCATCCGCATGGACCTGGGCCTGGTCGCCACCGAACTCGGCCTGCACGACGAGGCCGACGAGCAACTCCTGCGCGCGGTGGAGCTGTTCGCCGCGGCCGGCGACCACACGAGTCAGGCGGAGGCCTACCGGCGCCTGTCCTACCTGCGCGAACTGCAGGACCGCTACGCCGACGCGCTCGGCTACGTGACCGAGGCGCTGCGCCTTCAGGAAGCCACCGGCAACCGGCCCGACGTGGCCAGGTCGCTCAACCACGCCGCCTGGATCCACGTCCTCGACCGCGAGCCGGCGCTCGCCATCGACAAGGGCGAGCGGGCGCTGGCGATCTTCCAGGACATCGGCCACGTCAACGGCCAGGCCAGCACCTGGGACACCCTCGGCCACGCACACCACAAACTCGGTGACTACCCCCGCGCCCGGGAGTGCTACCTGGCGTCGCTGCGGCTGCGCCGCGAAGAAGGGACCCGGGTGTACGAGGCCGACGTCCTGCACCGCCTCGGCGACAATCACCATGCCGCCGGGGAACCCGCCGAGGCACACGCCCACTGGCGGCAGGCCCTGGTCATCATGTCCGAGATCGGTCACCCTGGCACCGACGAGGTCCGTACCAAACTCACCGCGGGCTGACCGGTGACGTTCAGACTTCGTTCAGAGCTGCCCGGCCACACTCTCCTCAGTCGAGGATCGGGGGCCGGGTGTGACAGATCTTCCGCTCATCGGGCGGGCAGCCGAACAGGCAACCATCGGCGCGCTGCTGGACGGCGCCGCTGAGGCGGGCGGCGCGCTGGTCGTGCGCGGTACGCCCGGCGTCGGCAAGTCGGCGCTGCTGGAGTGGGCCGCCGCCACCGTCGGCGACAAGTTCCGCCTGCTGCGGGCGACCGGCGCGGTCACCGAACTCGGTCTGCCGCCGTACGCCGCACTGCACCAGCTCCTGCACCCGATTCTCGGATACCGCAAGCGGCTGACCGCTCACTACGCCGGCGCCCTCGACGTCGCGTTCGGCCGGGCGCCGGGGGCGCCCGCGGACCTGTACACGGTGGCGATGGCGGCTCTCGAACTGCTCGCGGAGGTGGCCGCCGAGCAGCCGATCCTGATACTCGCCGACGACGCCCAGTGGATGGACCCGGCCAGTCAACAGGCACTGGCCTTCCTGGCGCGCCGGATCACCGCCGACCGTGTCGTCCTGCTCGCGACGCTGCGCGAGGACGAAACCGGGTCCCTGCTCGACCCCGCGATCGCCTCGATGAGTCTCGCCCCGCTCGACGCGGAGTACGCGGAGCTGCTGCTCGACCGGGTCACCGGTGCGATCGACACGGCGACCCGGGCGCGGTTGCTCGACGCGGCGTGCGGCAACCCGCTCGCGCTGCTGGAGCTGCCCCGGGCCATCGGCCGCACCAGCGAGCGCCTTCCGCTGGCCGCGCGCTTCCCGCTGACCGCACGCCTGGAGCATTCGTTCCTCGCCCGCATCGGCGAGTTCGGCGCCGAGACCACCACGGTGCTGGAGGTGGCGGCGCTCAGCGACGCCGACGACCTGGGCGAGATCCTTGCCGCCGCCGAGCTGCTGTCCGGCCCGGAGAGCACACCGTCGCTCGACCCGGCGGTGTCGGCCGGGCTGATCGTGGTGGACGGCGGCGCCGTGCGGTTCCGGCATCCGCTGATCCGGTCGGCTCTGCTGCAGCGCCTCGGGCCCGACCGCCGGCGCGCCTGCCACGCAGCCCTGACCGCGGTGATCGGGCAGCGGGAGCGATCCGTGTGGCACGCGGCGGCCGCCGCGGTGCGACCCGACGCGGCACTGGCGGCCGAACTCGAACGCCACGCCGAGCAGGCGATCTCGCGCGGTGCCCCGACGAACGCGCTGCGCGCCCTGGAGCGCGCGGCTCAGCTGTCGGCCGACATGCGCGATCGCAGGGCACGCACCTACCGGGCGGCGGCTCTGGCGTACGCGGTCGGGACACCCCACTCCGGTGACCAGCTCCGGGCCCGTTTCCGGGACCTCGTGGACAGCGAGCACGACGGTCTGCGCTACGAGTGGCTGAACGAGCTGGGCGGCGCCGACGGCGGCGGCGACCAGCGCATCCACCGGCTCGTCGACTTCGCGGCCCGGGCCTGCGCCGTCCCCGACGACGAACTGGCGACCGACCTGCTGCGCGCGGCGGCGCTGCGGTGCTGGAACCTGGTACCCGGCCGCCCGGTCGGCAAGCAGGTGATCGCCGCGGCGGACCGGATGGGCGTCGCGGACCCCGTGACGCGTGCCGCCCTGCTCGCCTACGGCTCACCCTTCGACAGCGACGGCACGGTACGCGCGCTGATCGCCCAGGTCCCGGCCGGCGCCCGGGACGCCGAGACCACGTACCGGCTCGCCCACGCGGCGGCGTGCGCGGGAGCCTTCGACGTCTCCGAGATCCTGCTCACCGAGGCGGCGGAGGGCCTGCGCTCGGCCGGGCACCTCTACATCCTCGGCCGGACGTTGTCGCTGCTGTCGTGGACCGCCCTGCGCCGCGGGCAGTGGGCGCACGCGGTGGCCGTCGCCGAGGAGAGCGCCCGGCTGTGCGCCGAGACCCGTCAGCCGTTCTGGGAGGCGGCCGCGCTGGCCGCCCACGCCACCGTGGCGGCGTTCCGGGGCGACTTCGCGACCGCCGAGGAACTCGTCGCCCGCACCGATGAGCTCGGCTTCCGCCGGTTCGCCACCGTCGAGGCGATCAAGCTGGTGGCGCGGGCAGCCGTCGCGTCCGGGCGAGGCCACCACGACCAGGCGTACACCTGTCTCGCGCAGCTGCACGACCCGGCCAACCCCGCCTATCACCCGGTGCACGCGCTGTGGTCGCTGGCGAGTCTGGCCGAGGCGGCCGCGGCCTGCGGCGAGGCCGCCGCTGCCCGCGCCCTGATCGACGGACTGCCGGCGGACGTCCGCGAGACGACCTCACCCACGGGCCGGATGAATCTCGGCTTCGCGCGGGCCGTGCTCGCCCCCGACGAGGAGGCGGAGCCGCGATTCGCCGGTGCCCTGGAAGCCGACATGACGATGTGGCCGTACGAGCGGTACCGCCTGCTGCTGGCGTACGGCAGGTCGCTGCGCCGCCGCCGGCGGGTCCGCGAGTTACGCGACTACCTGCGCCTCGCCCGCGACGGCTTCGACGGGCTCGGCGCCGCTCCGCTCGCCGAACGTGCCCGGGAGGAGCTGCGGGCCGCCGGCGAGCACAGCACGTCCAGCGACGCCGACGTCTGGGCGGTGCTGTCGCCGCAGGAGATCCAGATCGCGTCGCTGGTGGCGCAGGGCCGGTCCAACCGCGACATCGCCAAGAGCCTGTTCATCTCCCACCGCACCGTCGGCAGCCACCTGTACCGGATGTTCCCCAAACTCGGCATCGCCTCCCGCGGCGAGCTGCAACGGATGGCCGCCGAACACCGGATCTGACAGGTGCAGTCATCTGACTCACGCGCCGGCCGGGGCCATCGCCATAGCGTTCTCCGCGACAGGAATTGCTCCGATCGCGAAGAGGACCCAGCATGCCCTTCGTCACCACCACCGACGGCACCGACATCTTCTACAAGGACTGGGGTTCCGGGCGCCCGGTCGTGCTCAGCCACGGCTGGCCGCTCAACTCCGACAGCTGGGAGGCGCAGGCGCTGTTCCTCGCCGACAACGGCTACCGGGTGATCGCGCACGACCGGCGCGGGCACGGCCGCTCCACGCAGACCTGGCACGGCAACGACATGGATACGTACGCCGACGACCTGGCCGCGCTGATCGACCACCTCGACCTGCGCGACGTGACGCTGGTCGGGTTCTCCACCGGCGGCGGGGAGATCACCCGCTACATCGGACGGCACGGCACCGGCCGCGTCGCGCAGGCCGTGCTCGTGTCCGCGGTGCCGCCGCTGATGGTGCGCCGCGACGACAACCCCGGCGGCGTACCGGCCGAGGTGTTCGACGGCATCCGGGCCGGCTCCGTCGCCGACCGCTCGCAGCTGTACCGGGACCTCGCCGACGGGCCGTTCTTCGGCCACAACCGGCCCGGAACGAACGTCTCCGAAGGCATCCGGCGGGCGTTCTGGCTGCAGTCGATGGCCGCCGGGCACCGCAACGCCTACGAGTCGATCGCCGCGTTCTCGGCCACCGACTTCCGCGACGACCTCGCCGCGTTCGACGTGCCCACGCTGGTGATCCACGGCGACGACGACCAGGTCGTGCCCTTCGAGGTCGGCGGCAAGGCGTCGGCCGCGCTGGTCAAGGGCGCCGAGCTGATCGTCTACCCGGGCGCGCCGCACGGCATCACCGACACCCACAAGCAGCAGCTCGGCGACGACCTGCTCACCTTCCTCAAGGAGTACACCGCATGAAACCGATCGTCCTGGTCCACGGATTCTGGGTCACGCCGCGCAGCTGGGAGAACTGGAAGGCGCACTACGAGGCCAAGGGGCACCAGGTCATCGCCCCCGGCTATCCCGGCTTCGAGGTCGAGGTGGAGGCGCTCAACGCCAACCCCGACATCATCACCGCGGTGACCGTCCCGGCGATCATCGAGAAACTGGAGGCGGAGATCAAAGCGCTGCCCGAGGCGCCGATCATCATCGGTCACTCGGCCGGCGGCGCGTTCACCCAGATCCTGCTCGACCACGGGTACGGCGCGGCCGGCGTGGCGATGAACTCGGCGCCCACCGAGGGCGTACGGGTGGTCCCGCTCTCGCAGGTGAAGTCGACCTTCCCGGTCCTCAAGTCGCCGGGCAACCGGCACCGGTCGGTCGGGCTGACCCTGGACGAGTGGAAGTACGCGTTCACCAACACGTTCAGCGACGAGGAGTCCAAGGCGCTGTACGAGCGTTACCACATCCCGGCCAACGGCGGGATCCTGTGGGGCAGCGTGCTCGCCAACTTCCAGCCCGGCCACCAGGACACCTGGGTCGACTACCACAACGACAACCGGGCCCCGCTGCTGTTCATCTCCGGCAGCGAGGACCACATCATGCCGCCGTCGGTGCAGCGCTCCAACGTCCAGCACTACAAGTCGAACACCATCACCGAACACGTCGAGTACGAGGGGTACGCGCACCTGCTCCCGGCCCAGAAGGGCTGGGAGGAGATCGCCGACTTCGCCCTCGACTGGGCCCTGCGCCACGCCCGCTGACGACCTCCTGCGCGGCTTTCGGTGGCTCGACATCGGCGTCCCCATGCGGGCCACCACCCGCCACCTCTACGTCGCCGGCGACCTCGCCGTCGTCGACTGCCGGCACCGCCGGGTAGCGGCATCGATCATGGCGATGGCATCCTGCCCTGCATGCCCAGCCATGATCGGTTTCTTGCTCTCTGCGCGGTGCTGCTGTTGTCCGGATGCGGGGCCGCCCAGCCCGCACCCGTCCCGGCGGCGTCGAGCACACCGGCCGTTCATGAGTCCGGGCCGGCGCCGGCCACCCCGATTCCCGAGTCGGCGTCCGCGCCGGCCGGGATTCCGGGGGCCACCCGCACCGGTGCCCGGCCGCCGGTCGTCCAGCACGGCCCCCGCGACACCCCGTGGGTGAGCCTGACCTTCGACGCCGACATGACCGATGCCATGGCCGAACGGCTGCGCAGCGGCAAGGTCTCGTCGTACGCGAACGTCACCCTCCTGAAGATGCTGGAGCAGCGCAGGATTCCGGCCACGTTCTTCGTCACCGGCCAGTGGGCCGAGGAATATCCGAAGATCACCCGCCGGATCGCCGGCAACGACCTGTTCGAGATCGCCAATCACAGCTACGAGCACGCCGCCTTCACCGCGGACTGCTACACCCTGCCGCAGCTGCCGCCCGCCACCATGACCGAGGACGTCGCCAAGACCTTCACCACCCTGCAACCGTACGGCGGCCGCCAGACCCGCTACTTCCGCTTCCCGGGCCTCTGCCACGACAAGCCCGCGCTGAAGGCGCTGGCGCCGCTCGGCCTGACCGTCGTCGACGGCGACGTGGTCAGCGGCGACCCGTTCGCCCAGGGCCCGGCGCCGATCGTGCGCGCCGTGCTCTCCCAGGTCAAACCCGGATCGATTATCGTCATGCACGTGACCGAGGCGAACGCCCAGTACACCGACGACGCCCTGCCCAAGATCCTGGCCGGCCTGCAGCGGCGCGGCCTGCGGCCGGTCAAGCTCTCCGAGCTGCTGGGCTGATCCCGTGGCCGACCTGCTAGCCGCCGCCCTCCTCGCCGACGGCCCCGCCGACGGCGTCGACCTCAGCCTGTTCGGCCAGTTCGCCGGCTCCTGGGAGCTGGACTGCACCGAGTACCACCCGGACGGCTCCACCACGGTGCGCCGCGGCGAGTGGCACTTCGGCTACGCGCTCGGCGGCCACGCCACCACCGACGTCTGGATCCTGCCCGGCGTCGAACACGGCGTCAGCGTGCGCTTCCCCGACCCGGCCGCGGGGCCGGGCGTCTGGCGCTCCACCTGGGTGGGGCCGGGCCGCCGCCGCGTGCACACCTTCCTCGCCACCCGCTCCGGTGACGAGATCGTGCTCGACGGCGGCGACCTGCGCTGGACCTTCTCCGAGATCGAGCCCGACGGGTTCCGCTGGCGCAACGAGGCCCGGCAACCCGACGGGACGTGGCGGCTGCAGCAGACCTTCCGCGTCTGGCGTCAGGCCTGATCGAGCAGGGTCTCGATCACCCGCTTCGTCGCGTCGTACCCGCCCTCACCGGTCGCGATGTAGCGCACCGTCCCGGTCGCGTCGATGAGGAACACGGTCGGCCAGGCCAGCACACCCCACGCCGACCAGCTGGCGTAGTCGTTGTCGACCGCGATCGGATAGTTCACACCGAGCCGCCCGGCCGCCGCCCGCACACTGTCGATGTCGCGTTCGAACGAGTACTCCGGCGTGTGCACGCTGACCACGTCGAGTCCCTGGTCGTGGTAGGTCCGGTACCAGTCCTCGAGGTGCGGGATGACGTGCCGGCAGTTGATGCAGTCGAAGGTCCAGAAGTCGACCAGCACCACCCTGCCGCGCAGCTCGCTCAGGTCGACCGGCTTGCCGCCCGGCGTGTTCAGCCAGGCCGTGACCTGCGGAAACGCTGGCGCCGGGCCGCAGTCGCGCGGGCCGGCCGGTGCGGTGTAGAGCGAGTCGTCCACGCAGGTCGCCAGCTCCGCGGTCGCCGCCGAGCTGTGCGCCGGCTCGGTGAGCCGTTCGATGCCGCGGCTCAGCGCCGAGGTGTAGTCGGGGATGACCCGCTGCACCACCGCCGCCAGGTTGAACGTCAGCGCGACCGCCAGCCCGAGCACCGCCACCCCGGACGCGATCCGGATGGCCCGCTGGTGGCGGCGGAACGCGCTGACCCGTTCCGCCACGGCCCGCCCGGCCAGGGCGAACACCAGCAGGCTCAACCCGGTGCCGAGGGCGAAACCACCGGTCAGCACCAGGGTGTCCGCGCCGATCCGGCCGGTCGCGCCGGCCACCGCGATGGCGGCCAGCACCGGGCCCGCGCACGGCACGTACACGGTCCCGAGGACCAGGCCGAGCACGAACCCGCCGTCCTCCGCCCGGGCCTGCCGCTGCGGGATCCACGCGAACGGCGCCTCCAGCCACCGCTCCACCCGCGGCACGATCAACCCGATGCCGAGCAGCACCAGCGCACCCAGCCCGGCCCACCGGATCACCGACTGCGGCACCGGCAGCGCCGCCAGCGCCACCGTGCCGACCAGCGTGAAGACGCTGAAGCTGAGCACCAGCCCGGCCACCACGAGGTACGGGCGCCGGCCACGCCCGGCGCCGCCGTCGCGCGCACCCTGCGCGCCGCCGGACAGCAGGATCACCGGAAGCACCGGAAGGATGCACGGCGACAGGCCGGTGATCACACCGCCCACGAACCCGATCAGGGCCAGACTCACGTTCATGCCTCCACCGTCGCCCAGCCACCCGGGGCGGCGCGCCCGTGACCCACCCTGGCCGGGTCCCTGGTCCTCAGTGCGGCATCGGACGGATGTAGTTCACATCCAGGCGCACATCGATCAGCAGCGGGCCGCTGCGGCCGGCGATCGCCTTGGCCACCAGCTCCAGATCGTCCAGGGCCCGCACGGTCACCCCGGTCCCGCCCATCGCCTCGGCGACCGCGGCCAGATCCGGCCAGGCGAACAGCGACAACGCCGGATCCAGCCCACGGTCGACGAGCTGCACGTGCTCGGCCCCGTAACCGCCGTCATCGCACACCACCACGATCAGATCGAGGCCTTCGCGCACCGCCGTGGCGAACTCGGCGACCCCACCGTGCATGAACCCGCCGTCCCCGCTCACCAGCACCACCGGATGCCGGCGCGCGGCCGCCGCCCCGATCGCGGCGCCCATCCCGGTGCCGATCGACCCGAAGTTCTCCGGGAAGACCAGCAGCCGCGGATCACCGGCGTGCAGGTGCCGCAGCGACTCCATCATGAACCGGCCACCGTCGCTGACCAGCACCCGCGGCGCGGGCAGGATCCCGTCGAGGCGCCGCAGCGCGGTCTCCACATCGACGGTTCCCGGCGCCGTGACCGGCCGCTCGCCCAGCTCGGCCTGCCCGGCCAGCCGGTCGGCCATCGCCGCATCCCGGAAGCCGCTCGGCGCGGCGCCGAGCTCGTCCAGCGCGGCCACCAGCGCACTCGCGGTCACTGCCGCGTCGCCCGCGACGGTCGCCGCGAAATCCGCGGCCACCGCCGCCGGATCCAGGTCCACGGCGATCAGCCGCCGGCCCCGCAGCAATCGGCCCTGCATCGTCGTGTACGCGTTGAGCCCCGCCCCGACGCTGACGACCACGTCGGCGCCCTCCAGGATCTCGCCGCTGACCGGCCCGGCGAGACTCCCGGCGAGCCCCAGATCGAACGGCTCACCCAGAAACAGGTCCCGCGCCTTCACCGTGGTGGCCACCGGCGCCCCGATCCGGCCGGCCAGCCGCAGCACCTGCTCGCGCGCCCCGATCGCACCCCGCCCGGCCAGCACCACCGGCCGCCGCGCGCCGGCCAGCACCACCGCCGCACGGCGCACCGCCTCCGGATCCGGATGCGGCGTCTGCGGCGCGGGCAGCAGCAGCGGAACCCGGCGGTACTCCACCTGCACGTGCGCGAAGTCGGCGGGCACGTTGAACACGATCGGCCGCCGCTCCACCAGCGCCCGCCGCACCGCCACCGCCAGGTCGCCGAGCGCGCTCGCCGGGGTGCGCGCCTGCTCGAACCCGGCCCCGGTCGGCAGCACCACGTCACGCTGCGCGATGTCCTGCAGCCCGCCCCGGCTGCCGGTCGGCGTGTCCCCGGCGATCAGCAGCATCGGCGTACGGCCGCGGACCGCCTCCACCAGCCCGGTCAGCGTGTTGGTCAGCGCCGGCCCGTGGGTCACCGTCACCACACCCAACTGCCCGGTCAGCGCCGCGTACCCGTACCCCATGAACATGGCGCCGGCCTCGTGGGCCGCGCCGAGGAAACGCCGCCGTTGCTCGTGCACGAAGCTGTGCACGAGGAACATGTTGCCGTCGCCGATCAGGCCGAACATCGTCTCCACGCCGTGATCCGCCAGGGCCCGGGCGAGCGCCGCGTGCAACCTCGTCATCGTTGTCTCCGATCCAGCCGGTAGCGTCCGTCGCTGCAACGACGCCGCCCGGCCGGCCCGGTTCAACCGCTGATCCGAAGCTCACACCCGGGCCGCCGCGCCCCGTGTGCCCGGGTCCACGACCAGGGTCGGTCACGGGCGCGCCCGCAGCGGTCCACCAGCGACCGTCTCCGGTATGGAATGGCTGCTGCCCAGCATGTACTGGTCGATGTTCAGAACCTGGCCGGTGCCGCCGCCGGTGCCGCCGGCCGCCCGCGTGCCCACCGACACCGATCGGGAACTGGTGCGCATCGTCTACGAGACGATCGCGGCCGGCACCGGCTGCGCCCGCTGCCCGGCCGCTCTGGGGCGCGACCTCTCCCTGGAGGTGATGCCCGGCGGCCACACCCCGGCCTGGCAGATCGTCGTGGCGACCCGCTGCCGGGGCCTGCGCCGGCACCGGCACACGGCCGTCGTCACCAAGGGCGCCGGCGACCTGGAACTCGGCCGCCTGCACAGCTGATCCGCCGGACGATCGGTAGCCTCGCGGCATGCGGATCCTGCACCTGTCGGACACCCACCTCACCCGCGCGCCCGGCCCGAACGCCACCGGCGTCGACACCCGCGAGTCGCTGCGGCGCATCCTGCACGAGTGCGCTGAGCTGCCCGATCTCGACGCGGTGGTGGTGACCGGCGACATCGCCGACGACGGCTCGCGCGAGGCCTACACCGCCGCGCGCGAGCTCGCCGGTGCCTTCGCCCGGCAGCGCGCCATCCCGCTGATCTTCACCACCGGCAACCACGACGACCGTACGGCCTTCGCGGACATCCTGAGCAGCGGCCACCTCGACGGCCCCGACATCCGGTTGGTGGAGGCCGGCGGCTCACTGGCGGCCGCCACCACCGTGGCCGGATGGCGGATCATCACCCTGGACTCCCTGGTGCCCGGCAAGGGCTACGGACACCTCAGCGCCGCCCAGCTCACCTGGCTGCGCGAGGTTTTCGCCGAGCCCGCTCCGCACGGCAGCGTCGTGGCCTTCCACCACCCACCAGTCGCGGTCCCCGGCGTCGCCGTGCAGCACGCGCTCGGCCTGCGCAACCCGTCCGACCTGGCCGAGGCCATCCGCGGCAGCGACGTGCGCATCGTGCTCTGCGGCCACTTCCACCTGCAGCTGTCCGCGATGCTCGCCGGCGTCCCGGTCTGGGTGACGCCCGGCGTGGTCAACCGCATCGACCTGACCGCCACCCCCGGCACCGAGCGCGCGGTCAAGGGCGCCTCGGCCTCCCTGATCGACCTCGGTGGCCCGCACTCGCCGGTCTGCCACACCCTGCACGCCCGCGACCCGCAGCTCGGCGACACCGCCTACGAACTGACCGCCGAAGCCCTGTCCGCGGTCATCACGAAACTGGGTCCGGCTGACGAAGATCCCGGCTCATGATCCGCTCAACGAGGTCGGGGTTGCTCGGCAGCGGCTGAACCTCGTCGGTGGCGCGGAACCCGTGCCGCAGGTAGAGGCCGGCCGCCGAGGCGTTGCCGTCCACCACCCAGAGGTCGACGCGCTCGTGCCCGTTCTCCCGCGCCCACGCCAGGGCCTCGCCGACGAGCAGATCGCCGACCCCGCGCCCGCGCCACGCGGGCGCCACATACACGCTGTAGATCTCGACCGCCCCGCCGCGGTCCTCGGGAACCCAGGCGCCGATCATGCCGGCGAGGTCGCCGGCGACCGCCTTCAGCCCCCGGCCCGGGTCCAGCCAGTCCCGCCAGTCGCCCTCCTGGTACTGCTGCTCCTTCGCGAGCGACGACCCGAAAGCGTGCGGCGCCTCGGCGAGCGCTGCCAGCCTGGCCGCACGCCAGACCCGCCAGTCATCCGGCCCCAGCCGCCGCACCGAAATATCCATCACTCGCGTGATCCTCTCGCTCGGTGCGCCGACGGTAAGAGCCAGGACCGGCGCAGGACAAGCGACTTTCTGCGCCCGCCCGGGTGCGCGGTCGACTCCTGTCTGCCTGCTGACTGCACTGGGCGACATCGGGGCGGAACGTCGCAGGCGGTGCCGACGCGAAAGCCGGAGGTGTGGCGATGCTGGCGAGCCTGTTACCCGGACTGCGCGACATACGCACGCCGCTGACCGTCGGTTACCTCTGGCTCGTGATCCTGTGGCTCGTCCTGGCTGACGATCTTCCACGAACGAAGCCGCCGGACGGCGGATTGGTGGCGCGGCTCTTCGATCTCAGCCGGCTGGTGGGATCCGCCACCACCATCGCCGCGTTGTCGTTCATCGCCTACGTGCTGGGTGCCTTGCTCACCATCCCGACCGACAGCCGGTTGCTGGTCGGCGTCGTCAACCGCCTGCCGTTGCCGTCTGCCGATTTCCGGCTGACGGCCCTGGAATACGAGAACTACCTGCAGGGCGGGATCGTGAGGCGGCTGCGGAGCCTGAGCCCTGATGAGCGCTCGGCTGCCGTCGGCCGGGTGGAGCAGAGCCTTGCGAATGCCTGGAGCGATTTCTCGTTGCATCGCCGAATGAGGATCGCGCTGGAGCGCATCGAGTTTCTCGAGCGCACGGAGAAGGGAGCGGAGGCCGAGGAATTCCAGCCTCGCCGTGAAGCGCTGATCAGGATGGATGCCAGCGTGGCGGACCTTCGCGCGCGGCTGCTGGTGCGCAGCCCGGAAATGTATGGCGAATACGATCGGCTCGCTGCCGAGGCCGCTTTCCGGATCAACCTGTGCCTGCCCGTGATCGCACTGGGTTTCGTGTTCGGCTTCGGAATCGGCTGGTGGTGGGCGCCGGCCGCGATCGCTGTCGCTGCGCTCCTGCTGGTTCAGGGAACAATACGACTCGGCCTGTCCATAACGGTCATGCGCCGAGCGATCATCGAAGGAATGGTGGAGCACCCCTTCCACTCACGGATGCAGGAATTGATGTGAGCGCTGTCGCCGTCGGCGCCGGTGATCGTCAGCGGGGCAGGTTGTGCTTGCGGTGGGTGACCTTCTCCACGACGCCGGCCGGGAGCAGACGGCGCAGGGCGAAGACCAGCGGGGCGTTGCTGCCGACCGCGTACCGCTGCTTGGGCCGCTCCGCCTCGATGGCCGCGACGATGGTCGCGGCGACCCGCTCGGCGGTGACGCCGGCGCGCTCGTTGCGGTCCAGGGCGGCCAGCATCGTCTCGAAGTCGCGGCGGTGCGGGGAGCCGGCGCCGATGTACTTGGTGCGCCGCTCGCTGATGCCGGTGCTGATCGAGCCGGGCTCGACCGTGGTCAGCCACACGCCGAAGGGCGAGAACTCGTGCCGGGCGCCGTTGCTGAAACCCTTCAGCGCCGCCTTCGACGCGACGTAGGAGGAGCGGTAGGCCAGCGGGAACGACGCCAGCATCGAGCCGACCATGACCACCCGGCCGTAGCGGCGGTCGCGCATGCCGGGCAGGGCCAGCTGGGCCAGGCGGACCGGGCCGAACACGTTGACCTGGAAGAGCCGGCGCAGCGCGTCGGTGGGCAGCTCCTCGAACGGGCCGGACTGGCTCTCGCCGGCATTGTTGACCAGCACGTCCACCCCGGCGAGCAGATCCGCCAGGGACTCGATCGACTCGTCGGAGGTGAGGTCGAGCGCCACATACTCCACGCCGGGCGCCCGCTGGTCGTCGGTGAGCGACTCCGGCTTGCGGCTGGTGCCGAAGACCCGGTAGCCGCGGGCGGCCAGGGCCGCCGCGGTCGCCTTGCCGATGCCCGAGGAAGCCCCGGTGACCAGGACGCTGCGACTCATGGGCGCACCATACCGGGCTGGGCACCGAGCAGCGAGCGGGTGATCGACTCGCCTTCGGCGAGCATCTCGTCCAGGGCGTGATCCAGGTCGGCGTCGCTGGGCTCGTGGCCGGCCTCGGCAGCCATCAGTACGGCGCGGCGCACCAGCTCCTTGGCGAACGACGCGGTGATGCCGGCCGAACGGTCCGCGGCCCGGTCCAGCGCCGCCTCGCCGAACGGGAGCCGCCGGGCGTACAGGGCGATCAGCCGGCGGCGGGCCTCGGCGTCCGGCAGCGGCACCTCCACGGCCAGGTCGACCCGGCCGGGACGCTGCGCCAGCGCCGGCTCCAGCATGTCGACACGGTTCGTGGTGAGCAGGAACGCCACGTCCGCGTCGTCGGCCAGACCGTCGAGCGCCTCCAGCACAACGAACAGCAGCGGCTGCGCGCCGGTGTGATGGTCACGGCTCTCGGCGACCAGGTCACAGTCCTCCAGGACCACCAGCGCGGGCTGCAACGCCCGCGCCATCTGAGCGGCGTCGCCGACGAACGCGACCGACGGCCCGGCCAGCAGGATCACCGTGAGCTCCGGCAGGGCGCCGAGCAGATACCGTACGGTGTGGGTCTTGCCGGTGCCGGGCGGGCCGTAAAGCAGCAGGCCCCGCTTGAGGTGCTGGCCGGCGGCGCGCAACCGGTCCCGGTGGTGCGCCACCCCGGCGACGTGCCGCACCACCCGGTCCAGGACACCCGGCGGCAGGACGATCTGGTCGGCGGTCAGCGCCGGCCGCCGGTGGAAGACGATGTCGCCGACGCCGGGCTCGTAATCGGAGCCGCCCAGCGACAGCACCTGCCCGCGCAGCACCGAGCGCAGCAGCATCAGCTCCCGCACCTCGGCGATCAGCCGGGCGGCCACCCCGTCAGCTGCGGTGAGAACCTCCATCTGGGCGTGCGGCATGCCGAACCGGCGCTCCGCGGTGCGCTGCAGCACCGCCACCGGCGCACCCTCGACGGTGAACAGCCGCATCCCGAACGAGATCACCTGGCGGACGGTGTCCGGGCCGGTCGGGATGCCGCGGTAGTCCACCGCCCCGACCGGGAAGTTCCCGTGCCGCTCGGAATGCTCCAGGATCTCGCTGAGCGAGTTGTGCCGGCGCTGCTCGCCACCGCCGATCCCGAGCAGCCGGTGCTCCGCCGACCTCTCCTGCACCTCGGCAAGCGCCACGTCGAGGTCGACGAACAGGTGCGCGGGGATCTCCTCGGTGACCACCGGCAGCCGGCGCGGATCAGCCCCGAGGTGCTCGGTCAGCACGGCGACCAGGCGCGGCTCGTCACCGTGGGCGGCTCGCTGGGCGAACACCACCTCGTCGAGGAAGGCCTGGAAACTGGCTACGAACCCGTTCGCGCGCTCATCCATGCGCCCCATCATCACGGACCCGGCAGAACCGCGCGGTCCCGCGCACGACACGGGCGACGCCCTGATGGACGAGCACGCCGGCCGCGGCGTTGACGACCGCGAGCGCGGACGCGCCGAGCAGCCCCGGGCCGAACGCCATCACCCCGGTGGCGACCAGCAGGAGCGGCCAGCCGAGCGCGGCGGCGAGCAGGGTGGACCGCCACCAATGGCCGGCCAGCAGACCGAACAGGATCAGCGTCGGGATCACCCATTCAGCGTAGTCGTTGCGTACCGTGATCGCCTTGGCTCGTGTCGCTGCCGCCGCAAGCGTGCCTCGAGTGCCGGTGGCGTGAATTCCCGATGTTTTTCCCAGTCGGTCTTGAAGGCCCTGACCTGGCCTTTCGTGGACAGGTTGGGGGCGTCACGCGGCCGTTGCGGCGATTTGTGTTGAACCGCTGGAGACCCGCCGCCCGTATTGGCCCCCGACCGGGCACACCGACAGTCCAACGACGAGGAGTGAGCATGAGGGCGCGCGGATACCGAGGCGACCAGAGCAGTCGGCGGAAGACGATCGGCGCGGTGGCGGTCGCGGGAGTGTTGCTGGCGACCGGTCTGACCGGCGTGCAACTGGCCTCGGCGGGCACCGAGGCCAAGGCCGCCGATGTGATCAACGTGGATGGACAGCAGTTCGACGTGTCGCAGTGCACCGAACTCGCGATCGACGGCGGTGTCGTGGTCTGCGACGGCGAGGAACTGGCGCCGGTCGAGGAGCAGGCGCCCGACGACGCGGCGGCCGCGGCGGCGCTGGCGCTGGAGGCGGCGTGCGACCAGTTCGTCGCGGACATCGCAGCCGCGGAGGGCGGCGAAGCCGGCGAGGAGGCAGGCGAGGAAGCCGGTGCCGGCGCCGAGGAGCAGGGTGCGGCCGAGACCAAGAAGCAGCGCAAGGCCCTGGCGAAGAAGTGGGCCAAGGCGATGAAGGCGGCCGGCAAGGCCAACGGCGCGGGCAACGGCAAGGGCAAGGGTCAGGGCAACGCCGAAGAGGGCGCTGCTGAGGAAGGCGCTGCCGAGGAAGGCGCTGCTGAGGAAGGCGCGGGCGAGGAGGGTGCTGCCGGTGAGGACGCCGCCGCGGCTGTCGCCGAGGCGCAGCAGGGTCTGCTGCAGGCCTGCCTGACGCTCGCCGACGCCAAGGCCGCCGCGGCCGGTGACGCTGGTGCCGAGGAAGAGGCCGGCGCTGGTGCCGAGGAAGAGGCCGGCGCGGGCGCCGAGGAAGAGGCCGGCACCACCCGCAAGTAAGTAGTAGTAGCGGCGGCGCGGGAGGCAAGCCTCCCGCGCCGTCAGTCTCCTGCGGAAACCCCGTCCAGGACGGTTCCGGTGGTCGCCAGGACCACCCCGATCCCGGCCAGATCGGCCAGCCGCTCAGCGCTGACCTGCGACACCGCGTCCTCGGCCAGCACCGTCCGGAAGTCCCGCTCGCTCGCCTCGAACAGCGTGGCCCGCGGACAGTTCGGCAGGTTGCAGCCCGCGACCACCACGGTGTCCACCTGCCGGTCGCGCAGCCAGCCCTCCAGCTCGGTGCGGTAGAACGCCCCCCAGCGCGGCTTGAACAGCACGATCTCGTTCTCCGCGAGCACCTGCGGCTTGCCGGCCAGCAGCACGTCGGCGTCGACCGGCAGCGGCTCACCGGGCGCGGCGATGCCCGCGATCACCGCCGAACCGGGTGTGCCGGGCGCCCCAGCCACCCCGCCGGCCTCGATGAACGCCCGCCGCGGCAGATCCACGTCCGAGGAGCCCGGCGGGTAGAGCCGGACGATGTGCACGATCGGCAGCCCGGCCCGCCGGTAGCCGTCCGCCAGCCGGCGTACGTTCGGCGTGACCGCGCCGGTGCCGGCGATCGGTAACGCCCCACCCTCGGCGAAGTCCACCTGCATGTCGATGACGACCAGCGCGGACGAGGACCAGTGCGGTTCGGTGTACCCGGCTGCCATGTGCACTCCTTCAATCCAGGGTTGTCGCCCAGTCCTGCGACCAGCGGACCAGCGGCCGCAGCGCGCGGTGCGCGCCGTGCCCCAGCTCGGTCAGCGCATAGCTGGCGTCCGGCAGCTGCTCGACCAGGCGGGCGTCGACCAGCTCGGTCAGCCGCTGCCGCAACACGCTCGACGACATGCCGTCGCACTGCTGCTGCAGGGCGCGGAACCCGACCGGGCCGTGCCGCAACTCCCAGACGATGCGCAGATTCCAGCGGCGCCCGAACAGGTCGAGGGCGGCCATCAGCGGCCGGCCCGTGCTCGAACCGCGTACGGGCTGTCCAGGTCGAGGTGCGGCCATGGCGCCACGCTACCGGTTGACGAGTCGATCTAAGGTGGACACATGGAGATCAACGAGGAGACCGAGACCAACCGCGACGCCCAGCTCGTCGAGCTCGCCTCACCCAGCGAGGTCGGTCTGCTCGCCCTCGCCGCCGGTGCTCTCGCCGCCGCCCTGTTCGCCTGGCGCCGCCGCCGGCGCACCAGCAGGCCGTGACGATCGGCGCGGTCTTCTTCGACGTCGGCGGGACGATCCTCGACGAGTCCCGCGAGTTCGAGGCCTGGGCGGACTGGCTCGGCGTCCCCCGCCACACCCTGTCCGCGGTCTTCGGCGCGGTGATCGCCCGCGGCCTCGACTGGCGGGAGACCTTTCGGACCTTCCGCCCCGACTTCGACCTCGACGCCGAGCTGCGGCGCCGGGCGGGAGCCGGCAAGCCGGAGACGTTCGGCGAGCAGGATCTCTACCCGGACGCGCGGCCGTGCCTGGCCGCCCTGAAACGCCAGGGCCTGCGCGTGGGCCTGGCCGGCAACCAGCCGGCCCACGCCGAGGCGCTGCTGCGCGCCCTCGACCTGCCGGTGGACGTGATCGGCACCTCCCACGGCTGGGGGATCGACAAGCCGGCACCGGCCTTCTTCGACCGGCTCATCCGCGAGGCCGGCGGCGAGGCGTCCACGATCCTCTACGTCGGTGACCGCCCCGACAACGACGCGCTGCCGGCCCTGCGGGCCGGCCTGCAGGCGTGCCTGATCCGGCGCAGCCCGTGGGGTCACATCCTGGAGATGCCCGGAGTGGCCGAGCGGTGCCAGTTCCGCATCGACTCGCTGGACGAGCTGCCGGACCTGGTCGCGAAACACAACGCCGCCGCGCAACGCTGACCGGTTTCCCGCACATCGTGTGATCGACCCTGCCTATCCGGGCGGCACACGATGTCTTTACGTCGCCGACGGTGGCCGCTGCCAGGCTCGCATCATCCGCCGGGCACGGGACATCGGCCATCGCTCACCGGGCGGGATCCGTTTCGGCGATGACGACAAACCGTGGTGACCGGATCTGAGGGCTCGCCACCAACTCGACGGTGACATACGCCGGAACGAACCACTCCGGTCCAGCCCAGCCCGGCGCGGCGAAGATTCGGGTCAGACTCCTGGAGAGCGTGATAGTGATCGGCGGAACAAGCCGCCGGAAATGCTCATGGTCTGCTTCCGAGAGCGAGACGAGGTAGCGGTTCGGCACCGTTTGATGTCCGTGTCCGTCGTTGAGCAGTGCGCGGCGGGCAGCGGCGACCAGTTCACGCAGGATCGTCACGGCGTTGAGTGGCTGTCGGAAGAGTCTCCGCGGCGTAGGTGGATAGAGCCGGACGAGCTCCGACTCGGCGTCGGTCATCTCACTGCCCGGTGTTTGTTCTCCGCGATCACCCGTACTGACCGGGAGCAACACGACGGTGTCGTCCAGGTCTCGACGGCGTAGGGGTTGGGCAACTGAGGCCGCCGCCTTGAAATTTGTGTCGATGTATCGGGTTCTGTGTGGCGGGGGTGAGACCGCGGCGATGCCTCTGACCGGCGGCGCCAGCGTACCGGTCACCTGCCATGCCGCGCCCGCGAACGCCGTCGCGGACGGCCGTGCCGCCACGTCCTTGGCCATGGCCATGGAGATCAGCGTCGCCACCGCGGCGGGAACTGCAACGGGCAAAGGAGGCGGTTCTTCCCGGAGGTGTTTGATGAGCACCGACATGGTCCTGTCGCCCTGAAACGGAGGATCTCCGCTGAGACAGTGGTAGGCCACCGCGCCGAGGGCATAGACGTCCGATGCCGCTACGGCCTTGTGGGAAGCCTGCTCCGGTGACGTGTACCAAGCGTTGCCGAACACTGCATCGACGGGTGCCTCGCCGCGGAATGACGGGCTGACCAGGGTGAAGCCGGTCAACACGAGCCTACCGCTGGGTAGAACGCGGAGGGCGGCCAAGTTGACGTCCCCATGCACGACGCCCTCGAGATGGGCCGCATGGAGCGCGTCGGCTGCCTGGGCGATCAGCATCATCGCCGGCGCCGGTGCCATGGGGCGACCCGGAATCCTCAGCGTCTCCGACAGGTCGGAGCCCGACAGATACTCCATGACCACGAACTGTGAGCCTCCAGGCTCGATGGAGCCGGTGTCGTAGACCTCGACGACGCTGGGATGGGAGATAGCAGCGATGGTTCTTGCCTGCCGGTGAAACGCTGCTCGGGACTGCGGATCCTCGAAGTACCTGCTGGGCGAGATTTTGACAGCGACCGTCCGGCGGAGCACCTGGTCTGTGCCACGCCAGACGTCACCTGTCCGGCCGTGGCGGATACGCTCGTTGAGCTGATAGCGGTTGCCCAGGAGAGTGCCCGGGACGATGTTGGCAAGTTCTGTCGCCGCGTCGACTGGCGGCGCCGGCCGCTTCGGCTCCGGCGGGGGCTCTGCGACTCCGGTGGTGAGCCGCTTGACCAGTTCGTCGGGGATCCAGGCGAAGGGGCGATTCACCACCGCTACCTCGGTGCCGCCGTCGTCGGCGGCGATGGCGGTGAAGGTGGCGTCCGACAGGCCGCCATGCGCGCTCACATAGTCGGAGACGGCTTCCAGCACCTGCCGCATCTCGGAGATCCGCAGTTCATCCAGCAGCAGGGTTCGGACTCCGGCACGGAAGTCGAAGCGATGCAGCGCCGTACCGCCCGTCACACGGTGCAGCAATCCGGAGAGCAGGACCTCGGCCACGTGGGTCGGCCCGGACTTCGGCACCATCGCTCGCTGGACCAGATGGATGACGTGCAGGTCGATCGGTACAGCCGCCAAGCACACGGCGAGCCGGCAGGCCTGCGGCGAGGCGGTGGCGAGGAACTGATCCACCACGGCGCCCGGCGCGGCCGGTATCTGACCAGGGGACGCCGATCCGTGGGCCGGCGGGTCGGACGTGATGATCGCCGCAGCCATCTCGACGCCTCCCTCCGCCGCCCCGGACAACGTCCTGGACCAGGATGCGAACCAGGCCGGCTGCAACTCGACCACCGGCACCGCGAGTTCCTGGTCCTTCAGCCCGCGCGGGCGGCGGCGCCGCTCGACGAAGGTCTGCTCGCCGGTGAATGTCCCTGGCCGGAAGGACTGGAAAGTACCGCTGCGGACGTGAAGTGCTGTTCTCTGCCACAGCCGTTCGGGCAGCGGCTGCACGATCACCACGTAGCCGCGCTTGGCCCATCCGGCCAGCATCGCCGCAGCGGAGCCGTTCCGCCAAGCCTCCGAGGTGGCGTCGGTGAACACCAGGAAAAGGCGGCGGCCGGAGAAGTCGATCAGCTCGCTCGGTGCGCGTACCTCCTGGTCGAGAGCGGATTGCGTGCGGTACGGCGTGATGGCGGGGCCGTTCCGGCTGTCCGCGACCATCCGCCACTGGCGGATGTCACGGAAGGCGCCGAGCTGCCGTAGCGCCGAGCGCAGTTCGCTGGCCGTGCTGGTCCAGAGATCCATGGACGGTGCCGAGTCGACCACGACGACGGCATCCAGCCAGCGTTCCCGGGCAGGCCGCAGCACCGGGCTGGGTGGTCCTCCGTCAGCGATGCGCTGAGCCGTCGCATCCTCGTCCAGCACCTCGTCCCGCCGGGAGTCGATGCGGCGTTTCAATGGGCGCAGCGCGCGCAGCAGCGCGGCGCGATCGGGCAGCGCGGGTGCTTTCGAAACCGGAAAGGCGCGGCCGGCCACCTCGACGACCTCGGGCTCGCCGGCGGTGGGCAGGGTCAGCGGTACGCCTTCGATGGCGGGTTCGGCCATCAGATCGATGGTGGGATCGTCGTCGGTGCCCAGCGGCCCGAGGTCGAGCGTCGGCTCCTCATCAGCGGTCTGGCCGATGTTGGCGAGCGGCACATCGTCGGGCACACCCGCAGGAGGACCTACGACGAGCGGTGGTGTGGCAACCTGATGCTGCGGCACCAGCGCCTCGACAGTGGCCGCCAGCCACAGCGACTCGGCGACCTCGATCGCTTCCACCGGCAGTCCGGCCCGGTGCAGGACCGCGATGAGCTCGCTGGTGCGCATGCTCAGACCGTCGAGGAGAGGCTGCGCAGAACACTGTCGATCAGCTGGCGGCGGTCGGCTACCTCGACGTTCATAGTCAAGAAGACCGCGTTCAGCAACTGGTCGGTGGACAACTGCGCCGAGTCGCGCTGGGACAGGAAGTGAGCGATCAGGTCGGCCGACCGGGACCGGTATTCCGGGCCGAGGTGGGACTCGACGATCCGGGCGAGCCGGTCCGGTCCGGGAACGGACAGCTCGAGGCGGACGCAACGGCGGAGGAATGCGGGCGAGAAGTCGCGCTCGCCGTTGCTGGTCAGCACGACCACGGGGAACGTGCTGCACCGAACGGTTCCGCCGGGCAGAGGCACCGGCTCGTCCTGGCCGTGGATGAAGACGTGCTCGCCGCGCTCGCCGCCCCGGATCAGCTCAGGGATCTGGAACTCGCCCTCCTCGAGGACATTGAGCAGATCGTTCGGCAGGTCGACGTCGCTTTTGTCGATCTCGTCGATGAGCAGAACGCGGGGCCGGTCGAACGGCAGCAGGGCGGTGCCCAGCGGACCGAGCCGAATGTACTGGCCGATGCCGGCGGGCGAGTGCCGGTCACCGACGCCGGACAGGTTGCTGTCCTGCAGCCGCCCGACGGCGTCGTAGCGGTACAGGCCCTCCTGAAGCGTCGACCGGCTGTTGATCGGCCATCGGAGCACCGATCCCAGCCCGAGCTCGTACGCCACGGAGTAGGGCAGCGTCGACTTGCCGGTGCCCGGCGGACCGGTGATCAGCAACGGCCGGCGGAGGAACAGTGCGACGTTGAGCGCCTCCAATTCCTTCGGCTCCGGCTGGTAGGTCCGAGCTCGCTCCAGGTCGATCGGGTTCCGTTCCCACCAAAGGTTCTCGGCGAGCCGCAGGCTGGCCGCCGTGGCGAAGTTTCGCCACGGCGGGGCGGGCGGCGTCACCCAGTCGTGTGGTGTCCCCGATCCACGAAAGATGTGCCAGTCGGTCATCCCATGCTCCGTTCGGTCACGCCAGTTCCACGAGCGGTGCGTTCGGCTCCGGGCGATGTTCGGGGTCGTCCCAGAGCAGAACGATGTTGGCCCATGACGGTTCCTCACCGGCGGCGGCCGCGTTGCGGACCCGCTGGATGATGTCGGGGAGCTCGGCGAGCCGGCGCCCGTCGATCGCTCGTGCGAAGGAGTTGCGGAAACGGTCGCCCGAGCACGGATGGGGAGGCCACGCATCCTGGTGCTCAGGGCAATTGTCGCGGCTCCACACCGCAGCGGGGACACCGGCATAGATGGCGACGCCCAAGGCGTCCTCCGCGTACTGCCCGGGCCTCATGGTGAGACCGAGCAAGGCGATCTCGGGATTCAGCCGCAGGGTCGCGTCGAACTTGTCCGAGCTGGCCTGGTGGGTGCACGTCAGCCACTCCGCACTACCGTCGCCCGCGCGCAGCGCCTGCCAGCGGTCCTCCCAGGACCGCCAGGTCTCGTCGTCGGAGAGCCGTTCCAGGTCGCGGATCACGACGGGATTGGTCCGGCCGAGTCGGGAGTACCGGCCGATCAGCATGTTCTCGAAATCTTCGTCGAACAGGTCACCGGGGACGATGAACTCCACTCCCGCCCACCCCTGCAGACGCTTGAGCAGCGAACGGAGCTGCTCGGCGACGATCTCGCGCGTGTGGTGGAGGTCGTGGCCGAGACTGTCGTCGCAGAAGACCTTCTTGCTGCGCTTGCCGTCCTGATGCACCCAGATGGTCGCGTTGTACCGCCGGTGATCGAGACTGTGCGGCTTGACCTGAACGATGATCGACGGTCGATCCTCCGCGCGGTGCCGGCCAGAGCCGGCGGCGTCCCGCCAGGCTGCGAGCTGCTCGTACTCCTGGCGACGTGCCGCCACCCGCACGGTCCATTCGTGCAGAGCGGCGCCGACCGTACCGCGTTCGTCCTGTGCGAGGCGGTGCACCAGGCGTAGCAGGGGATGCAGCTGGCCGGAACTGCCGAGCTGGTCGGCGAGCAGGTGGGCGAGGCGGCGGATGCTCGTAACCGGCTCGGGTGGCAGCCCGGCAGCCGGCGCGACCACCTCGGTGTAGAGAGCCCGTAGGTCAGGTGTTCCGTTCAGTTGGGCCAGCAGACCGAGCAGGCTCGCCTCCTCCTGAGCCAGTAGTGTGCTCGACCGGGTCACGTCGTCGGACCCCGCCAGCCTCTGCCGGAGTTCACCCCACGGGCTGTGTGCATGACGTTGGTCGTGTGCCTGCCACAGCGTGCTCTGCACGGTGGCGTCGAGTTGGTCGAGGCCGCTGATCGGTACCAGCAGGCCGCCGCGCTCGGTGTGCCTTTTGCGGGTGGTCTTGATAAGGCCGCAGACCGTGCCGCGTGCGAGGTCGAGTACCGGGCCGCCGGACATGCCCGGCGCGATCTCGTCACCGGTGAACCGCCACAACTGTCCCTGGTCACCATAGGATCCGGCAAATTTGCCGCTCGCGGAGTGCGGCGTCAGATCGTTGTCGTAAATCTCCGAGTGGCCGATGAGAAGCAACGGCGTATTGATCGGGATAAGCTGCTCGCTCAACCAGACGCAGTCGTTATCGATCATGTCGGGCACCGTGATCACCGCGATGTCCGGGTAGGGCCACAATATGCCTGGCCCGCGTTGGTCCGGCGCCGCCTGGAGCACCTGGCCGCTGAACCGCCGGCCCTGCCAGGTGATGGTCGCCTGTGCACGTGGAGCGACATGGGCGCAGGTCAGCACGATGCCAGGAGCCACCCAGAAGCCGCTTCCCGGCTCGCCTTCGGTGGCGTCGACCCGAACGAGACAGTGGCGAACCAATCGAACCAAATTGTCCTGTGGATCGATCATGCAGCTTGGTTCCGAATGTCGTATACCTTGATCATAAATGCTGGTCCTTGCAGGCGGTCGGCAGAGCGCGCTCGACTGTATGCGTGTCTCCCGCAGAACGGAATAATGTAGACGGCCGACATTTATTTCCGCTCGTCAGAGGCTTATCCATCCGTCACCCGATCCGGTCAGCCCGACAGCTTCACTGCTCACCGAGTTGAGTGACGCGGTTGAGGTGCGCCTCGCCGGGCCGGGCACCGAACATGTCGGCGGCCGGATCGTCGACCCGGCACCGCTTCCAGCGAACAGACAGGGAACATTCAGGTCAGTCTGGACACCGCCGCGTACCGTTGGGGTAACAGGCTCAGCAAGAGGGGACGGTGCCGGTGAGCGGCTTCATGAAGCGGTTCGTGCTGTCGATGGTCGCGTCGAAGCTTCAGCGGGTGTCGCAGAAGCACCACAACCCGGCCGTCGACGGACTCCTGCGGGAGGTCAACCACCAGATCGCCCGCCGTCAGGGCTACGGGTACCACCACCCGGGCGCCTACGGGCACCCCGGGGCCTACGGGCACCACGGGCACTACCGCCATCACGGGCATTACCGGCACCACGGGCACTACCGCCGGCGCCGGTGGTTCTGAGGGGTTAGACGGTGGTCCTGCCGTGGCCGGGCGGCAGGACCCAGCCGGTCGCCGAGTCGACCACCTTCACCTCGCGCACGTCGCCTTTCAGCACGTGCACGCTGACCTCGCCGGGCACGCTGTCGACCTGGAACTGGCCCTCGCCGCCGGTGCCCACCACGATGAACGTCTCGCCCGGCCGCAGCCAGTAATCCGACCCGAGCGGCTCCAGGAACAGGCACAGCGGCCCGGAGCCGAAGTTGCCCACCGGCAGCCGCTGGGCCGGCGCCGGCGTGCCCACGTGCGTTGCGCTCCGGACGGCGGGGCCGTCCCCGCGCCTCCGGGTCGGAAGATCCATGTCCCCGAGTTTCGCACGCCCACCCCTGCCCGGCACAGCCCCCGCTGACCAGGCTTTCCTCACCCGATGCGCTACTGTCACCGGCGGAATACCGGGGGAGGCGGGGATGAGGGCGGCCATCGTGGCGGTCACCGTGGCGCTCGCGCTGGGTGGCTGCGCCGGGCATCCGCGTGCGGACGGGCTGCCGGCGGTGCAGCCGGCCTGGGCGTCGTGTGCGGACGCGGCCCCGCTCACCGACGACGAGTTCGGCGCCGGCGGTCAGGACGCGCTGAAGCTGCCCCGTCTCGACGGCGATTTCCGCCCGGTTGCGGCGGTCGTCTGCCGCGTCGACGTGCGGGAGCGGGCCGACGGCGGCAACGAGCGGGTCGCTGTCGAGGAGCGGGCCGGGGACGTGTCCGCGCTGGTGGAGACTCTGCGCCTGGACGACGAGTTCCGCACGGCCGGCGGATGTGACAGCGACCTGCCGTACGTGCCGTGGCTGGCGCTGCTCGACGGGCAGGGCCGCTGGAGCCGCCCGGGCGTTCCGGTCGACTCCTGCGGCAAGCCCCGCGCCGAGTTCATCACCGCGTACGAGCGGTTGAGCACCGAGCAGGTCTCGGCGACGGTGCTCCGGCAGTAAGGGCGCGCCCGGCTCAGTGCGACAGCATGCCGCTGACCATCGCCTGCCAGGTCATCGGGCCGACGATGCCGTCCACGGCCATGTCCGGCACGCCGGCGCGGACGCCCTCCTGGAAGGTGCGCACCGCGGCCTCGGTCTTCTCGCCGAAGTCGCCGTCGACGGTGGGTTGCGGGTTGCTGGACTGGTCGCGGGTGCGCAGTTCCTCCTGGGCGGCCCGGACCGCGTCGCCGACCGAGCCCCGCTGCACCGTGACGATCAGCTTGGGCCAGGTCAGCGGCCCGGCGATCCCGTCGACGGCGAGCTGGTTCGCCTGCTGGAAGGCGCGGAGCGCGGCGTCGGTCTTGTCCCCGAAGACGCCGTCGGCGGTCAGCGTCTGACCGCGGTGCCGCAGCAGGTACTGCAGCGTGAGAACGGGGTGTCCGTCGTCGCCTTTGCGGGTGGTCGGCCACGGCTGCAATGGCATGCTCGGTCTCCTTCTCGGTCGGGTGGCACCCCCATTCAACACGATCGATGACTGGCAGGGTGGGCGCATGCTGAAGGTGAGTGAGGAAGGACGATGCGATGTCAGCGATTGCGATCTCCGGCCTGACCAAGACGTTCGGCCGGACCACGGCACTCGACGGGCTCGATCTGACCGTGCGCGAGGGCGAGGTGCACGGGTTTCTCGGGCCGAACGGCAGCGGCAAGACCACCACCATCCGGGTCCTGCTCGGCCTGCTGCGCGCCGACGCCGGCGAGGTGCGGCTGCTCGGCGGCGACCCGTGGGCCGACGCGGTCGCCCTGCACCGGCGGCTGGCCTACGTACCCGGTGATGTGATCCTCTGGCCGGGAATCACCGGCGGTGAGGTGATCGACCTGCTGGGCCGGCTGCGTGGCGGTCTGGACCGCAAGCGGCGTGACGAGCTGCTGGACCGCTTCGATCTGGATCCTTCGAAGAAGGCCCGCGCCTATTCGAAGGGCAACCGGCAGAAGGTCGCGCTGGTCGCCGCGCTCGCCTCGGACGCCGAGCTGCTGCTGCTCGACGAGCCCACCAGCGGCCTGGACCCGCTGATGGAGTCCGAGTTCCAGCGCTGCGTGCGCCAGGTCAAGCAGGACGGCCGCACCGTGCTGCTGTCCAGCCACATCCTGGCCGAGGTGGAGGCGCTCTGCGACCGGGTCAGCATCATCCGGCTGGGCCGCACCGTCGAGTCCGGCACCCTGCGCGAGCTGCGGCACCTGACCCGCACGTCGATCGCGGTGGAGACCGCCCGGCCGGTCACCGGCCTGGCCGACCTGCCCGGCGTGCACGACGCCGTCTTCGAGGACCACCGCGCCCGTTTCGACGTGGACAGCCAGGGCCTGGAACCGGTGATGCAACGGCTCGCCACGCTCGGCGTGCGCAGCATCACGAGCACCCCGCCGACGCTGGAGGAGATGTTCCTGCGCCACTACGGGGACGAGGACCGGTCATGACCGGCACCGGCACCCTGCTCGGCTTCAGCCTGCGCCGCGAACGCATCGGGCTGCCGCTGTGGATCGGCGGCACCGGCCTGCTGTTCCTGATCCAGTCCGTCCAGAGCCAGAACCTCTACGGCACCGCGGAGGAGCTGGCCGCGCTGCGCGGCACGCTCGGCGGCAACACCGCGGTCATTGCCATGAGCGGCCCGGTCGAGCTGCTCGACAGCATCGGCGGGGAGATCGTCTTCGAGATCTTCGCGTTCGCCGCGATCATCGTCGCGCTGATGAACATGTTCCTGGTCGGCCGGCACACCCGCGGCGACGAGGAGACCGGCCGGGCCGAACTGATCCGGTCCGCCCGGGTCGGCCGGCGCGCGCCGGTCTTCGCCGCGCTCGCGCTGGCCGCGCTCGCCGACCTGGCGGTCGCCGTCGCGATCTTCGCGGTCGCCGTCGGCACCGGCCTGCCGGCCGGCGGATCCCTGCTGGTCGCGGCCGCGCTGGGCGGGATCGGGCTGGTCTTCGCGGCGCTCACCGCGGTCGCCGCGCAGGTCTTCGAGCACGCCCGCGGCGTCTACGGGGCGGTCGGCCTGGCGATCGGCGCGGCCTACATGCTGCGGGCCGCCGGCGACGCCGGCAACCCCGCGCTCTCCTGGGCGTCGCCGATCGGCTGGGGTCAGCGCACTTTCCCGTACGGGGGACAGCAGCGCTGGTGGCCGGTGCTGGTGATGGCCGGCGTGGCGCTGGCGCTGGTCGGGGTCGCGTTGCTGGCGCTGGACCGGCGTGATTTCGGGGCGGGCCTGGTGCGCTCGCGCCCGGGCCGGCCCCGCGCGTCGTGGGCGCTCGGCTCCGCGGCCGGGCTGGCCTGGCGGCTGCACCGCGGCGCGGTGATCGGCTGGGTGCTCGGCGTCGGCATGCTGGGCGTGGCCTACGGCTCGCTCGGCGACAGCATCGAGCAGTACATCCTCGACAACCCGGAGGTCGCCGAGTTCCTGCCCGGCGGGGCAGCCGACGTCGTGGACGCGTACCTGGCTCTGACCATCACCATGGGCGCGCTGCTCGCGGCCGCGTTCGGGGTGGCGGCGGCGCTGCGGGCGCGCGCCGAGGAGACCGCCGGGCGCGCCGAGCCGCTGCTGGCGACCGCGGTCAGCCGCCGCGCCTGGCTGGGCAGTCACCTCGGCGTGGCACTCGCGGGCAGCGCGCTGGTGCTGATCGCCGCCGGCTTCGGCGAGGGCCTTTCGTACGGGCTGACGGTCGGCGACTCCGGCCAGGCCGTACGGATGACCGGGGTGGCCCTGGCCTATCTGCCCGCGGTGTGGGCCGTGGTGGCCGTGGCCGCGCTGAGCCTGGGCTGGTGGGCGAAGGCGGCCGCGGTCGCCGGGTGGGTTGCCGTCGGCTACTGCGCGGTGGTCGAGTTGTTCGCCGACTCGTTCGGCCTGCCGGAGTGGCTGCTGCAGGCGTCGCCGTTCGTCCATGTGCCGGAGGCCCCACTGGAACCGGTGACCGCGGCGCCGCTGCTGGCGGTGTGCGCGGTCGCGGTGGTGCTGGTGGTCGCCGGCCTGGCCGGCTTCCGCCGCCGCGACGTCGGCTACTGACCGCGCACATCCGCTGCGTAAGGTCGCCGCCGTGATCGATACGGCGGCGCGGCGCCGGGCCCTTCTGGTGTCAGCGTGCTGGTGGCTCAACCGGCGAGGAGGGCAGCGAGCAGCGGGTCGCGGGAGAGCGGTGGCCTGGGCTCGTCGTCGTACTCGCGGTCGGTCCGGTGACGGCTCAGGGCCTGCGCGGCCCGGCTCGGGGTGCGTTCGTCACTGGCCCGGTCCAGGTCGGCCGCGGTGCCGCGCTGGCGTAGCGCGGCGATCAGCTGTTCGCGGGTCTGCACCACGGACGGATGCCGGGAGCTGAACACGGTCAACTGCCGGTCGAGGACCTCGCCGAACATGTCGATCGACCGGTCCAGCATCTTGTCGCCCCCGTGCATGCGCAACGTGACGGCATAGTTGTAGGTGGTGCTCAGCGTCGACTCGTGCCCCGGCCCGATGACCCGGGACTGGATCCGCAGCACCTCGTCGAACTGGTCGAGCGCCTCGTCGTACTTGCGCTGGGATCGCAGGCTGAGCGCCAGGTTGTGGCGGGTGGTGAGGGTGCGCGGGTGCTCGGCGCCGAGCGAGCGCACCCGGTCGCTGACGAGATCGGTGAGCCGGTCGACGGCCTCGTCGAGTTTCCCCTCCTCATAGGTGAGCCAGCCCAGGTTGCCGCGCGTGGTCTGGGTGTCCGGGTGATTGAGGCCGAGCCGGCGTTCCCGGATCCTCAGCACCTGTTCGAACAGTTGCCGCGACGGCGCGAACTGTTTGCGTTGCAGCAGGTCCCAGGCCAGGTTCGCGGCGGTCGCCAGGGTGTGCGGATGGTCGGGGCCGCACCGGCGCAGCTGCAGCGCGAGAACGTCGCGGAACAGGGTCTCGGCCGCCACGTAGCGGCCCTTGGCCTGCTCGACCCAGGCCAGGTTGTGCTGGGTGATGAGGGTGTTCGGATGGTATTCGCCCAGCACGCCGATGCGTAGGTCCAGCACCTGCTTGAAGTCCTGGCCGGCCTGGCGCAGCGAGTCGGCGCCGCCGATCGCCTGCCGGGCGTACGCCCTCGCCTGCATGGCGGTCAGTGTGTCCGGATGCTCCTGGCTGCGGGCGGCCACGACGGCGTCCAGCTCGGCGAGGGCCTCGCGGGGCCGGCCGGCCGCCTGCAGGACGAGGCCGAGGCGGTACCCGGTCGTCAGAGTGTCCGGATGGTCCGGGCCCAGAAGATCAGAACGAAGCTTTCGTACGGCGCGGAGCAACCGTTCGGCACGGACCAGACCTCCGCGGGCGCCGCAGTCGTGCAGGATCGCCGCGAGGTGGTACTCGATCTCCAGGCGGCGGGCCCGGGCGGCCGGATCGGGTGCACCGCGCCGCCGGCGTTCGATGGTCGCCACCTGCCGGACATCCTGCAGGGCCGGCCGGTACCTGCCGAGGGCCTGCCGGGCGAGTCCACGGTGCAGGAGAGCACCGAGCCGGTCCGGATTGTCCGGCGCCAGTGTCGCTGATCGTTCGACGGCCCGGTCGGCGAGCGCGGCCGCCACCCGGTACATGCCGCGTCGCAGCAGGTGGCGTACGGTGCGGCAGGCCGCCCGCAGGGCAGCCCCCGAGGCTGGGCCGTCCTCGGCGAGGACCCGCTGGACGTGCGGGACCAGCAGCAGCCACACCCGCAGCGCCGGCTCGGAGGGCGTGTCCAGGGCGCGGGTAGCGGCATCCAGGGCGGCAGCCGGGTCCGGACCGGGCTCGCCGCCGGCGACCGCCGCACCGACCAGCGGATGCAGCGTCGCCACGTGCACCCCGTTGTCCACGCCGAACTCCAGCAGACCGGTGTCGCGCAGGGTGCGCCACCCACGCCGGATCTCCGGGTCGTCCGGCATCCGGTCGGCGGCCGCGTCCAGCATGTCCAGGGGGAACGGGGCGGCCGGCGCCATCGCGGCGAGCAGCCGCAACACCGCCAGGGCGGCCAACCGGTCCGCGCTGACGGCATCGGTCGCGAGCCGCACCGCGACGCGTACCGGGTCGGCCCCGGCGTGTCCCTTCAGTTCGTCCGCGTAGGCGGTGAGGGTGTGCCGGACGACCGGGCTGCCGTGCTGCGAACCGGCGACGTGCACGGCGAGCGGCAGCCTGCCGAGCAGCTCGGCGGTCTGTTCGGCGACGGGCAGGGCGGCTTCGTGGCGGGAGGGGTCCAGGTCCGGAACCCGCCCCAGGAGTATCGCCGCGCATTCCTCGCGGGAGGGCGGCTCGACGGTCTCGTGGTGCACGCCGGCCGGGAGCAGGGCCGTGGCGGTGTAGCTGGTCGTCACCACGGTCAGCCACCGTGACGACGGCAGCGACACCGCCTCTTGCAGGATCTGCAGGTAGGCGTCGGGGTCGTCGGCACCGTCGATCACCAGCATCCGGCGCCGGCCGTCCGTGTTGCGCAGCGCTTCCTCGCGGACGAGCGTCCACGCGAACGCGCGCGGACCTGCGGCGTCGTCGTCGAGGCGGGACCCGCACATCTCCCGGCAGCGCGCCACACTCGCCTCGTCGACACCGATCTCCCGCGCGACCGCCGCCATCGCCTCCACGAACGACACCGTGTCGCGGGCCGGCACCCACAGGGCGCCACTGACCTTGCCGGCGGCAGCCAGGGCGATGCTGGTCTTGCCGATGCCGGGTGGCCCGGCGAGCACGTGCACACGCCGGTCGGAGTCCATCAGCTTCGCGAGCCGATCGATCTCGGCCTCGCGGCCGACGAATCCGGGCTTCGCGACCGGGTGAGGCGGGGCGGGCGGCGGCAGCCGCAGCAGGTCGACGTCCGCGGCCGACACGATCGGAACGTTGGCGTGCACATGTGCCGGGCGGACCGCCGTACTCAATCGAACCGCTTCCCGTTGACAGGCCATTGAGCAGTACGGTGGAAATCATAGACAGTCCTGAACCTCTCCTCGCGTGACGCGACCGCCCACGGGAGCACTTCGGCACATGACTAGCGATGGTCCGAGCGATCTGCCTCTGCGGTCGACAGTCTCGTTCCCCGGTCCGGGTAGCGGCAGCCGGCCACTCGGCTTCGGCCTGCTCATCGGCCCGAGGCAGGTCGTCACCACGATCGCCGTGATCAACCGGGTGCTGGGCCGCTCCGGCGCGACTGAGCGGCCCGACCAGTCGCTCCCGGTGGCGTTTCCCCGGCTGCGTTCCGGTGGCACGGAGTCGTCGCTCACCGCTCGCGTGGTGCTCTGGAAGCCGGGCGACCAGATCGCCGGCCTGGAGATCGACGGCGTTCTGCCCATCGGCGCCACGCCGGGGCTGCTGGCGGACGGTCCTCTGCCGTCACGCGCGGCGCGGGTCTTCGGGTTCCCGTCCGAACCGGGTGCCGTCTCCGGCACCGTGGTGGACCTGCACATCGGCGAGGTGGTGGCCCATCGCCGGATCGAGGTGACCCGCTCCAGGGCCGGGGCGCCCGGGCTGGGTCCGGGTTTCGGCGGCTCACCCGCGTACGATCCGGTCTCCGGAACGAGCGCCGGGCTCCTGCTCGCGCTGGAGGGCGATGCCGACGAGAACATCGCGTATCTGGTTTCCGCGGCGGAGATCCGCCGCGTCTGGCCCGGGGGCTTCGCGGTCGCGCCCGGCCCGGGCCGGCTCAGCCTGCTGCACCTGTCCGAGCTGCGGTTCGGTGACCCGGACGGGAGCACGGCGCACTCGTACCGCCTGGCGGAGGAGATCGGCCGGCAGAGGGACCGGACCGGGATCCGGCCCGACCTGATCGTGGTCAGCGGCGACCTGACCGCGACCGGGGAGGAGTGGCCGTTCACCGACGCGGCCGCGTGGCTGCGGACGCTCGCCCAGAACCTGGGCCTTCCGGTCGACCGCATCATCGTGGTGCCCGGTGAGCTCGACGTCAGCCGCAGGCTGCGGACCCTCAACGACCTCGAGGCGCTCCTGCTCAAACAGCCGGCCCGGACCAGCCGCTGGCGTCCGTTCGCCGATGCGATGGACGAGCTCTATCGCTCACCCGTCGAGCGCCCAGGATTCGACGACCAGCAGCCGTGGAGCGTCTTCGCGTATCCGGACCTGCGCGTCGCGGTGGCCGGCTTCAACTCGGCGATGACCGAGAGCGGCCATGAGGGCGAGCACGGGCAGCTGACGGACCTCCAGATCAGCGACCTGGCCGAGCGCATGCGGCTCTACCGGGAGGACGGCTGGCTGCGGCTCGGGGTGGTGCATCATCCTCCGGCCGGTGCCGGCCTGGCTGAGCACCGCCTGGTCGACGCGGGCGCCCTCGCTGCCGCGGCCGGCGACCAGCTGATCAGCCTGATCCTGCACGGGCACGCGACCCGCGAACCCGACGGGCGGCTGGAACACGGGCCGCTGCTGCTGGGCGCCGGTGGACCGGGCGGGAGCTTTCAACTGATCAGGATCGGGCAGGACGAGCTGACCTGGCACACCTGGTCGCGCAGCGCCACCGGCGAGCCGGGCTGGCAGGCAGGCCCGGTGCACACCGTCCGGCACGACTTCGGCGCTCAAGCCACGCCGGATCCCGGCCGCCGCGCCGAAGCGGCGGCCTTCCGTGAGCGGGTGCGCCGGGCGACCCGGATGCGCAACCCGGGAGCCCAGTTCGAGGAGAACTCGGACGAGCGTGACATCGTGGTCCGCGCCGGTGAGCCGGCGGCGCGCTGGCCGGTGGTGCGGGCACTCGCCGGCCCGGTCACCCGGGCGCAGATCGCGGCCTTCGCCGATCGGGTACGCGGCACCCGCGCGGTCATCGTCCACGCCGGCCCGGCGGCCTCCGGCGAGTTGCGGGCCCAGGCCCGGGATCGAGACATCGACCTGCTGACCCTCGCCGACTACCAGACCGTGATCGACCTGTCGGCGGTGGTGCGTCACCAGGCCGGCCGGCTCGCTGCCACCCGCTACGTGCCACAGGCCTTCGCGATGCGCCAACCGGCACCACCGCCGGCTCAGACCGACGACCTCGCCACTGAGGTCACCGGCCTGCTCGCCGAGGACCGGACTTCCGTGATCGTGGTGAGCGGCGGGCCCGGCAGCGGCAAGACCACCCTGTTGCACGAGCTCGCCCGCCGTCTGCCGGCACCAGACGTCCCCCTGCTGCTCGACCTCAGTGGCGCCGAGTCGTTCGACTGGCTGCTGCTGCGGCACCTGTTCGACAGCGGGCTCACCGAACTCGGTCTCGACCGGATCCGCTACATGATCGCTGAAGGGCGTGTCGTCCTGCTGCTCGACGGTGCCGACTCCGCCCCGGAGACGGTGCTGGCCGGGTTGTGGGAGCTGCTCACCCCGTACGCGAAAGTGGTTCTCACCAGCCGCGATCCGGACCGGATCGCGCCGTCGCGGGCCCGCGTCGCCGTGCTGGAGGACTTCACCGCCGACCGCGTCGAGCAATACCTGACCGCGCGTTTCGGCGAGGCCGGGCGCACCCGGGCCGCGCTGCTGGAGGAGAACGAGCAGCTGCGGCCGTTCACCCGCAACCCGCGCATGCTCACGCTGCTCGCCGACCTCGACGAAACGGTGCTGCGCAGCCCCAGCCTGACCTCCGGCAGCGTCACCCGGGCAACCGTCTACGCGCAGCTGGCCGACGCCTGGGCCGCCCCGGCTGATCGGGTCCGCGCGCTGCAGATCGCGCAGGACCCGCAACTGCGGCCGGACGCCGGCGGATATCCGGACGAGTCGATGCTCGACTGGCTCGTGGCCGACCAGATCGCTGCCGCCCTGCGCGACGGCCGCGGCGACCCACTGTTGCGCTCCGTGCGGCTCACCCCGCTGGCCTGCGAATTCCTCGTCGAGATCGCGGCCGAGCGGGCGCAGGAGTGGGCGGCGACGGTCACCCGGCCCGACGAGGACGAGACCGCCGCGCGCAACGCCGCCGACCTGCGTGACCGCGTCAGCCGGGCTCTGCGGGACCAGTCCGTGCCGCCGCCGGCGACCGCCGGCGTCGAGGACCTGCACGGGCGTGACCTGCGCCGAGCGGATCTGCGCAACCGGCGCCTCGCCGGCGCCAATCTGAGCTCCGCCGACCTGCGCGGTCTGACCCTGCGCGACCTCGACCTCAGCGGTGCCGACCTGACCGGCGCCGACCTGCGCGACGTGCAGATGCACGGCGGCAGCCTCGCCGGAGCCCGGCTCGCCGGCAGTCGCTGGGCCGGCGCCGTCCTGGCCCGCGTCCACGGGGTTCCGCTGGTCAGAGAACTCGATGCGGCTGTCGTCGCCGGCCGCGACCCGGGAACCGTCCAAGCCGTCGTCGGTGGGATGGTCCACTGCCTCGACATCAGTTCCGACGACCGGCTGCTGGCCGCCGGCCGTGGCGACGTGGTCGAGATCGTCGACCTCACCGGCCCCATACCGCAGACGATCTGCTACCTCACCGGGCACCGCAGCACCGTCCGCGGCGTGGCATTCCTCGACACCGGGCGGGTGATCAGCGCCTCGGAGGACGGCACCCTGCGTATCTGGCCGATCGGTACCGGCCAGGAACCGCGGATCGTTCGCGCGCACATCCAGCCGGTGACCGCACTCGCGGTCTCCGCGGACGGCGGCGTCCTGATTTCCGGTTCGGTCGACCGCACCGCGCGGGCCTGGCAGCCGGACGGGCAGCCCCACCCGCGTCACCGCGCGCTACGACATGGCCGTGGCGAGATCACCGCGGTGGCACTCGCCCCCGGTCAACCGGTCGTGGTGACCGCGGCGACCGATCGCACCGCCATCGCCTGGGACCTCGACACCGCTCGGGAGCTGTTCCGGCTCGAACACCACGACACCGTCACGGGCGTGGCATTCTCGCCGGACGCGACGCTGATCGCGACGGTCGCCGACGACGGCGAGGCCGTCCTGTGGAACGCGGCCGACGGCTCCGAGATCGGCAGGCTGCCCGTCAGCGGGGCGCTGACCTGCGTGACGTTCTCGTCCGACGGACAGCTCGTCGCCGTCGGTGCCCGGGACGGGTCGGTGTGGGTCTGCCGCGCCAGCCATCGTCAACTCCGGTTCAAACTTCCCGCGCACGCCGACGAGGTCACCGCGGTCGCATTCCCGGCCGGGGAGCCGTACCTGGCGACCGCCGGCCGCGACGGCACCATCCGCGCCTGGCACCGCGACACCGGCCGCCGGCTGCGCCGCCTCGACAGCCACACCTTCTGGGCCTCCGACCTGGCCTTCCACACGGACGCCGACGGGCTGAGGCTGGCCGCCTCCACCTGGGACGGCGCGGTCATGATGTGGAGACTGCCCGGCGGCACGGCCGAAGCGGCCCCCGGCGGTGACGTCGGCGCCCTCAACGGCGTGGCCTGGTCACCCGACGGCGCCCAGATCGCGGCCGGGCAGTTGCTCGATCCGCCGGTCGCCTACCTGTGGGACCTGCGCGCCGGCGAACGGCACGAACTGGCCGGACACAAGGACGGCGTCACCGGCGTCGCCTACTCACCCGACGGCCGGTGGCTCGCCACCATCTCCGAGGACCGCTCCTTCGCCGTCTGGGACGCGCAGACCCGCGTGCTGCTCTACCGCAAGGTCCTCGGCCGGGAACCGGTGGCCGCCGTCGCGTTCCGCCCGCTGTCACCCGAGCGTCCCGAGACCGCCCTCGCGATCGGGCACGGCCAGGTGGTGCGCCTCTACGACCCGGCGACCGGGGAGCCGGCGTCCGAGGTGACACTCAACCACGAACGGACGGTCAACGCGCTGGCCTTCCTGAACAACGGCACGCGCCTGGTCACCGGCACCGGCGGGCGGTTCGCCCGGCTCTGGAACCTCAGCACACCCGGCGAACACGAAGACCTCACCGACCACGGCGGCCGGGGGAGCGTCAACTGCGTCGCCGTGCACCCCGACGACTCGATGGTGGCGACCGGCTCGGCCGACAACGTGGTCCGGGTCTTCGAGACCCGCGGCAACCGATGCGTCAGGGAACTCGAAGGTCACCTGGGAGGGATCACCGCGGTGACGTTCTCTCCGGACGGTGACCTGCTCGCCACGGCGGCCCGGGACAACACCGTACGGATCTGGTCGTGCGGTACCTGGGAACTCGCCGCCACCCTGCACGTACTGCGCGCCGGCGCCTCGGTCGCGATCCGTGGCGACGGCAGCGCCTACCGGATCTCCGGCAAGCCGGGCAACGGCATCTGGTGGTCGGCCCGGCTGCGCCGCTTCGCGCTGAGCGACGCGGTCCGGCCCGGCCCGCTGGCCGTGGACGAGCCCCTGATCCCGGCCGGGACGCAGGGTGCTTGATCTCGTGGAGCCGAGCGCGCCGGCTCCCCGCCCGGATCCGCCGAGCTGGACCGATCAGTTGGAGGCGTGGGCGACCCTCGGGGCCGCTGTGGTGGCGCTGGCCGCGGCCGTCGCCACGATCTGGCTGCTCGTGCACCAGATCGGCGAGACCCGGCGGGCTCGGGCCCAGGCCCATCAGGAGCGCACCGAAGCGGCGGAGGACCGGGCACGGGCTCAGGAGGATCGGGCACTGGCCAAGGAGGAGCGTCAAGAGGCCCAGCGGGCACAGGCCCGCACGATCCTTTTCGAGACCGCGACCGTACGCCCGGGCGCGACATCGACGAAAGTCGACGCTGTGGTGACCAATTTCGGCACCGGGCCGATTCTCGACGTCAGCATCCGCTATCTCGTGCCCGGCGGCCACCGCGTGCTGGAGCAGACCGTGGTGCTGGCGCCCACGAGATCGCTCAGCGTCGACACCACGGTGGCCGCGGGGGAGGGCGGGCTGGTCATGTTCTTCACCGACATGGCCGGCCTTTCCTGGGCCAGGCTCCCGGGCGAGCAGCCGACGCCGGCCAGCCGCATCGATCCCGGGCCCCTGATCTGACGAAGCTCGTGGAACTACCAAGCCGGCTTCGGCCGCGGCGACGTCGGCCCCCTGATTGGTTGTAGCGTCGAACTAGTTGGTTGTATGGTCGAACCATGTCGGAGGATCTCGATCAGGCGCTGGTGTTGCAGGGGCGCATCACGGCGTTCGTGCGCACGTTCGGCCTGCACCAGCCCGATCGGACGCCGTGCGGCACGCCGGTGCCGATCTCGGAGGCGCATGCGATCGGCGAGCTCGACCGGGACGGGCCGCTGACGCAGAGTGCGCTGGGTAAGCGGCTGCGACTGGAGAAGAGCACGGTCAGCCGGCTGGTCGCGCAGCTGACCGGCCGGGGCTGGGTGCGGCGAGCCGAGCGCGATGGTGACGCCCGGCTGGTGTGGCTGGAGCTGACGCCGGCCGGCAGCCGTGCCGCGGGCGAGCTGGCCGTGGCCCGGGCGGCGCGCTTCACCGAGCTGCTGCGCAACATCCCGGAGGAACAGCGGCCCACGGTGATCGACGCGCTCACGACGCTGGTGGAAGCCGCCGCGGGCCGGGCCGACGGTGACTGAGCGGGAGGGGCGGCCGGCCCGTCGGTGGGGCCTCGGCGCGGGGTTCGGCGCGGTGCTCGGCCTGGCCCCACATCTGCTGCACCACGTCGGGCTGCTGGCGGGCACGGCGCTGGTGGCCGGGGTGGGCGGCACGGTGCTGTTCGGGGTGTTGGGGCTGGTCGCGATGGTGCCGCTGCTGCTGCGCCTGCGCCGCCGCTTCGGCGGCTGGTGGGCGCCGGGGCTGGCGGTGGCCGGGTTCGCCGCGATGTTCGCGGTGTCGGCGTTCCTGATCGGGCCGGCGCTGCGGGATGTCGCGGAGGCGCCGGCGCCGGCCACCGGCGAGCACACCCGCCACCACCCCTCGTGAGCCGGCGGGTCCAGTTGTCGTAGCGGCCGAAATGCCAGGGGCGGCCGCTACCGCTCGCGGGTGATGGGCAGCGTGAGAACCTGCTCGTGGTCGAACCATTCGCCGGTCGGCCGGAATCCGTAGCGCACGTAGAAGCCGTGGGGTGAGCCGGCTCCCGGCACGATGCTCGTGACCAGGATGTCCGCCTCGGATCGCTCGCGCAGGTGGGTGACCAGCAGATCCAGGGCCGCGCGGCCGTAACCCCGGCCCTGGTGGCGGGCGTCGATCAGCAAGCGCCACAGATAGTACGGCCACGGAATGACCCCGTTGCCGGGCTCGGCCCCCTCGGCCGTCATGAGAAACCCGACCGGCACGTCGCCGGCGTAGACGGCGCGCACCCATGGCCGCGCGGCGGGGGTGGCAGCCGCTGCCCTGAGCGATGCCGCCACGCCGTCGACGAACTTCTCCTGGCCCGGCTGGACCCGCAACGCCGACACCGCTTCCCGGTTCTCGTCGTCGATCATGCGCAGTGCGACCGACATCGGCATACTTCGCATCTGGCCATCATGGACGCGCCGGGCCGGCAGGCAAAGCGTTAGGGTCTGGGTCGTGGACGTGGAATGGGGCTCCCACCGAGATCTGTTCGACGTGCCCGACGACGTCGCGTACTTCAATGCGGCCAGCCTGTCGCCGGCGCTGCGTTCGGTTCGTGCCGCCGGCGAGTCGGCGCTGCGGCGGCGGGCCCGGCCGTGGGAGATCGGCGAGGCCGACTGGTTCGACGACGTCGAACGGCTGCGGGCGCTGGCCGGGCGGCTGGTCGGCGGCGATGCCGAGGGGATCGCGCTGGTGCCGGCGACCAGTTACGGGTTCGCGGTCGCCGCGGCCAACCTGCCGGTCAAGGCCGGGCAGCGGATCGTCGTGCTGGCGGGGGAGTACCCGTCCGGCGTGTACACCTGGCGCCGCGTGGCGGAGCGCACCGGCGCGGAAGTCCGGACGGTCACCCGGGACCCCGGGCAGTCCTGGACGCAGCAGGTGCTGGCCGCGATCGACGAACGGACCGGAATCGTGTCGGTGCCCCACGTGCACTGGACCGACGGCGCGCTGGTCGACCTGGAGCAGGTCGCCGCCCGCACCCGGGAGGCCGGCGCCCGGCTCGTGGTGGACGCGAGCCAGTCCCTCGGGGTGATGCCGCTCGACGTCGGCGCGCTGCGCCCCGACTTCGTCGTGTCGGTCGGGTACAAGTGGCTGCTGGGGCCCTTCGGGCGAGGGTATCTCTGGGTCGCCGAAGAGCATCGCGAGGGCCGGCCGCTGGAGGAGAACTGGATCCTGCGTGCCGGCTCGGACGACTTCGCCCGGCTGGTGGACTACCGGGACGACTACCTGCCCGGTGCCCGGCGCTACGACCAGGGAGCGCGGACGCTGTTCGAGGTGACGCCGATGGCCATCGCGGCGCTGGAGCAGATCCTGGCTTGGGATCCACCGCGCATCGCCGCCGCCCTCGCCGCCGTCACGGCGGAGATCACCACCCGGCTGGTGGCCGCCGGGGCCGGCATCACCGTCACCGAGCCGCGCGGGCCGCACCTGCTGGGGGTGCGCGTCCCCGGCGGCGCGGCCGACCGGGTCGCCGCGGCGCTCAGGGCCGCGAACTGCTTCGTGGCGCGCCGCGGGGACGCGATCCGGGTGGCGCCGCACCTGCATGTCACCCGGGCCGACGTCGACCGCCTGGTCACCACCCTGATCGCGAGCGTCTGACCGGGCCGGAACAGTGCTTGCTACCTTCTGTTCGTGCGGAGCGTGGCGTGGGTGGCGATCGCTGGTTTGGCGCTGGCCGGGGGCATCACCGCCGGCGTTCATCAGATGGCGGAGCGGCAGCGCGACCGGCTCGCGGACTGCGAACAGCGCGGCACCCGGCTGGCAGGGCTGGCACCGCTGGGCAGGTGGCCGGCCGGTCTGCAGCCGTCCGAGCCGTACGCCGGATGCGACGTCGACCGCGTCGTCGCGTACGCCGGGCGGCAGTATCACGGCGCCACCGGCCAGGGCGAGGTGGTCGAGTTCTTCGCCGGCGCGATCGAGCAGGCCGGGTGGCGGGTGACCTCACGGGTTCCGCCGACGGGAGACAACCCGGCGATCCTCTGTGCCAGTGCTGACCTCGACGGCGCCAAGGCCTACCTGAACCTGTCGGTCGCGGTCGCGGGGACCTATGACGTGCACGTCGCCGACGTCCCGGACTCCGGGGCCCGCTGCCGGTGAGGCCGGGAACGGCGGCCTACCGGGGAGTGGGCCCGTGGGCGAGGGCGGACGGGGTGCGGCAGCCGACGATGGCGGGCGCTTCCCGCACGAGCGAGGTGTCGGTGAGGGCCTCCACCATGAACAGCGCGAAGTCGGTGCGGTGGGTCCGGTTGCTCGCCAGGATCGGGTCGCCGACGTGGCGGCTCCACACCGGCAGCCCCTGGCTGTCGCCCTCTTCGAGGTCGCTGCCCCGGACGACGGTCCACCGGCGGTCGCTGGCGAAGATCCGCCGGCAAGCCTCGACCTGGTCGTCGATGTCGACGAGCCGCAGCCAACGGCCCAGCCGGCCGCCGACGGCGACTTCCGCGCGCAGCCGGCGTGAGTAGACGTCAGCGCCGTCGCGGGTGATGTGCCAGCCGCACGAGAAGATGAGCCGCGCGTCCGGTGGGGCGTGGTCCAGCACCGCCTGGGCGGTGCCCGTCGCGTATCCGTGCACACCCCACGGGACCAGCACGGTGAGCACGCCGTCGCAGCCGGCCACCGCCTCGGCGATCACGGACCGGTCGTTCGTCGCGCCCGGCAGCACGGTGATCCGGTCGGCGAAGCCGGCCAGCTTGTCCACGCTCTTCGGCCGGCACACGCCGACCACCTCGTAGCCACGCGCGAGCGCGTGCTCGACCATGTAGCGGCCCAGCTTGCCGGACGCGCCCACGATGCAGACCTTCAGCCTGTCTCCCATGTCTCTCTCACCCTCCTTACGGGTGTAAGGCAACCTTACGTGTGTAAGGTTGTCAAGGCATTCCAGGGACGAGAGGGCACGATGGCACCACGAAGCCGGACCACACCGCTCAGCCGCGAAGCGGTCCTCCGGGCCGCGGTCGACGTGGCCGACGAGCGGGGCATCGCCGCCGTCTCGATGCGCGCGGTCGCCGAGCGGCTCGGTGTCGAGGCGATGTCGCTCTATCACCACGTCCGCAACAAGGACGAGATCCTCGACGGGCTCGTGGATCTGATCTTCGCCGAGATCGAGCTGCCCGCTCCCGGCGGCGACTGGCGCGCCGCCATGCGCGACCGGGCGGCCTCCGCGCGCGCCGTGCTCGGCCGGCACATCTGGGCGGTGTCGCTGATGGACTCCCGCCCCAACGCCGGCGCGGCGACGCTGCGCCACCACAACGCGGTGCTCGGCTGCCTGCGCGCCGCCGGCTTCGACATCGCCGCCGCGGCCACCGCGTTCTCGCTGATCGACAGCTACGTGTACGGCTTCGTCATCCAGGAAGCCGGGCTGCCGTTCACCAACGCCGACGAACTGGAGGTGGTCGCCGGTGGGTTGCTCGAGCAGTTGCCCGCCGACGAGTTCCCGCACCTCGCCGAGATGGTGGAGTACGCGCTGCGCCCCGGATACGCCTACGCCGACGAGTTCGCCATCGGCCTCGACCTCATCCTCGACAGCCTCGCCCGGCGACTGCTGTGAAATCCATCGGTATCTGTTTATGGTCGGCACCATGGTGCGAACCGAGATCCTGGTGCGGCAGGGCACACACGTCGTCGCGGAGGACACCACACGGACGCGGTATCAGCTGGCTTCGGTGAGCAAGCGTTCACTGCTGCCGCCGTGCTGATCCTGGCCGAACAGGGCGTGCTGAGCCTGGACGACCACATCGATCGCTGGATCGGCGGCTGCCCATGGCAATGGAGTGGCATCACGCTGCACCACCTGCTCACCCACACGTCCGGCCTCGGCCACTGGGACGACTACCCGATGATCGATCTGACCCGGCGGGTCGGTCCGGACGACCTCGTGAAGACCTTCCACGGCGTGCCGGTGAAGTATCCCCCGGGCGCGGGCTGGAGCTACAGCAGCCCGGGCTACGTGCTGCTGGCCCATGTCGTGGAGCGGGCGAGCAACACACCGTACCGGCAGTTCCTCGCCGCCCGGATCTTCGCGCCACTGGGGTCGGACGGCACATTCGCCGGGATGCCCGGTGCCGTGGCGGACGTGGCACGCGGCCACGACGCCACCGGCCGGCCGCTGGCGACCTGGGAACTCGACGTGGTGGGCATGGGCGCGGGTGACGTGTGGTCGACGGCGCGAGACATGGTGGCGTGGCTCGACGTGATCCAGAACGGGCGTCTGCTCCGCGAGCCGTACCGCACTCTGATGATCACCGCGCAGGCGGAGACCGGTAAAGGCCACGATGCGGGCGGATACGGCTACGGGGTATTCGTGGGTGTTCTCAACGGCCGGCGGTGCTGGTATCACAACGGGCACAACGCAGGCTTCAAAGCGTTTGCCGCGAGCATCCCGGAAACCGATCGCCGCATTGTGGTTCTCAGCAACTCCGAGGCACTGGATTCCCGCACGTGTGAACGGTTCTTCGAATAGGTGGGCCACCCTCGCGGCCGCGACGGCTCCGTGCGATGTCCGGCTGGCGTCGGCTCACGGGATGATCCCGGAGGTGTGATCATTGGCTGCGTACCCGCCGACTCCCAGCCGGCCATCTCCACGACGTCGCGCGTTGGCGATCGTGACCGGATCCGTCCTGGGCGGCGTGATCGCGCTTATCACCAACGTCGTAACGGCCCACTGGAATTGGTGGCTCTTCGCGGGGCTGGTGATTCTGATAGGTTGCGCCGCCGGGATCGCCCTGGTCGTCGAAAGGGCAATCCCGGCGGCTCAGCATCAGCGCGCGGAGCTTGAGGAAGAAGCCTCATCCTCGGATGACGAGCCAGGCGGCGAGGCGCCGTGGGAGAAGCCGGCACCTGAAGTCGAGAACGATGACCTGCCCGAAGCGTACGTAGCCGCGGTGATCGACGCTGCCGTCGATATGCGCCGCCTGGGATACGAGGGGATCCAGACTCCGGAATTGCTGGCGGCCGCAGCCCCGGGCTATCTGGAGCAGCCGCATCGGGCGAAGGCTCCGCCGGACTGGTGTGAACGGGCACTCTCCGCCGCCGCCACATCGGCTCGCAACGGTGGCCCAGCCTTGGTGCCGACCGGTGACGGGACGATGGGGAGCTTCATCGGTTATGTCGTCCGGGACAAAGCACTGGAAACATCGAAACGACATCGCCGCACGGTCCGGCCACCGTCGACGGTGTGGGAGGCGCTGATCGAGCATGCCAACGAGCCGCGGTATCGCTGGCGGCTCGCCGAAGCCGCGAGTGCTCGCCTGCTGTACCGATATGCCGAATCGCTCTGGCAGCCTCTCGCGGAAGCCGGTGATCTTCGGGCACGCGGCTATCGCGATCATCTGCTCATCAGACGCGGCCAAATCGATGCGGTGCTGGCCTCCGGTGTCTATGGGGAGATTGCTGAGGTGGTCGTCAGAGAATTGAGCGGCTCGTCTCGTGAGGGCGAGCTGAGGCGCTTGGCGGAGGAGAACGGGGAGGTCGCCAGAGCCTACCTCCAGCAACTGCGGCGGCTGCACGGCATAGAAGGCTCGGAAAGCAGGCTCAGGCGATGGGCTGCTCAGAACTACCGCTGGGCACAACGCGCCGTCGCCGACATCGACGAGAGCCGCCAACCCGTCGACGAGAATCGAGCGCGAGCACGTCCCCAACGCCGCGTGCTGCCGCTTCAGGTCGAGGCAGCCTTGGCGTCACAGGACCTCGACGAACTGATCACCGCAATGCGAACCGCGTATGACGACGTCGACGCCGTGACTGGAGCGCGTGCAGTCGCGATCATGGTGGACGGCGGCCGTCGAAGCGACGCGATGGACATCCTTCGCAGGGCGGCGGACGGCAGGGGGCATTGGTGGGTCGACGCCACCCAGCATCTGAGCACCATGCTTCTCGAAGACCACAACGAGCAGGAACTGCGGAGCCGAGCCGACGCCGGAGACAATGACGCCGCCCGCGGATTGGCGGACCTGCTGGCCGAGGGACGCCGGTTCGACGAGCTGCGAGAACGCGCCGACCAGGGAAGCCTGTCGGCATCTCGTCGCCTCGTCGAAATGCTGGTCTCCGAGCAACGTTTCGATGAGCTCGCCGCTGAAGTCGACGCGGGCACCTACTCGGCTGCGCAGGCGTGGGTGACTGCCCTCAGCGGACAGCGGCCGGCCGGGAAGGCCGAGGTGTTGTGGAACGACCAGATCGACGAACTGTGGAAATACGGCCTACCGTGCGAGTACACCGCGACTGACATCAATCAGAACCTGATCCGGATGGACCAGATGCTGCCCCGGCAGCGAGGGCGTTGAGACATTGGGGCGGTCACCTTGACTGCGGAAGCTGCCCAGCTGAACTCGTCCCGGCGGCTCTCGGGTCGCGCCGGTGCCTTTGTGGAGATGAGTGCACCGGGCGAGCGTGCGCCGGGCTGGTAGAAAGTAAGGCATGCTCACCGACACCGGCCATTACACGATTCGGCCTGGGCGGGCCTCTGACGTGGACGACCTCGCGCGGCTGCAAGCCGCCGTTCAGCTGCAAGCGGTGACCGGCGGCGCGCCGCACGCCGGCATCGCCGCCTGGGTCGAGGATCTGCTCGACGGGCATCCCACCGTCACCCCGGACGACTTCCTGGTCGCCGAGGACACCGCGACCGGGCGGCCGGCGGCCAGCCTCGTCGCGTTGCGGCAGGAGTGGGACCTGGCCGGGGTGCGGTTGCCGGTCGTTCAGGTGGAGCTGGTCGGGACGACGCCGCAGCACCGTGGCAATCGGCTCACCGAGCGGCTCTTCGCCGCGCTGCACCAGCGGTGCGATGAGGGCGGCGTGCTGGTGCAGATGATCGAGGGGATTCCGTACTTCTACCGGCGGCTCGGCTACGAGTACGCCCTCGCCAACGACGGCGCGCCGAGCGTGCCCGCCACGGCGCTGGCAGCGGGGGAGGGGCACGCGAGCGTACGCCCGGCCGCCGTCACCGACGCGGAGGCGCTTGCGAAGATCGACCTGCGGCTCACCGAGGGGACCGCCCTGACCTGCCCGCGCGACGCCGCGACGTGGCGCTACGAGATCGCCGGGCGGCGGCCGGGCGATCTCGCCCGGCGCGAGGTCGCGGTCCTGGACGACGGCACCGGCGTACGCGGGTATCTGGTGCACAGCGCCCGGCTCTCCGGCGCCGGCGAGCTGGTGGTGTTCGCCGCGGGCTGCGCAGACCCGGGGGACTGGCCGGCGGCGGCCCGAGCCATGCTCGGCTACGCCGGAGGGCGCCATGCCGCGGCGGGGGAGTTCACCGGGCTGCGGCTGCTGCTCGACCCGGAGCATCCGCTGGCCCGCTTCGGCCCGCCCGGCGTGCCGGCCCGGCAGCGCGGCTGGTACGTCCGGATCGGCGACCCGGCCGGCCTGCTCGGCCACCTGCTGCCGGTCCTGCGCGAACGCTGGCAGGCCGCCGGCCTGCGCTGGCCCGAGCCGGCGCTGACCATCGACCTGTACGGCCGCGCCGCCCGCCTGGAGTTCACCGCCGGCGAGCTGACCGCGGTGCGGGCCGTGCCCGGCGTGGTCAGCCCGGCCACCGACCCGGCCGTCCACGCCGCGGTCCCGCCGGGGGCGCTGCCGCAGCTGGCGCTCGGCCACCGCACCGTGGCGCAGGTGCTGGACACCTGGCCGGACTTCCTGCTGCGCGACCGGCTCACCGAGCAATTCCTGACCGCCGCGTTCCCGAGGGTCCCGGTACGGGTGTGGCCCCGGAACTGACCCGGTAAGGGTTGCGGCTGGGGTGCCGATAGGTATCAGGTGACGGTCGAGGGGGAACAGCGGCGGCTCGCCGAGCTGCACGACTACCAGCTGCTCGACACCCCGCCGCAGGAGGAGCTGGAGGCGGTGGTCCGGGTCGCGGCCGCGATCGCCGGCGTGCCGACCGCCACCCTCAACCTGATCGACGACCGGCGGCAGTGGCAGCTGACCACGGTCGGCTTCCCGGGTCAGGACTGCGACCGCGAGGACGCGATGTGCGCGGTGCACCTGAAGGCCGGCCGGTTCGTGCACGTGCCGGACGCCCGCCTCGACCCGGACTATTGGGCCAACCCGTGGGTGACCGGCGTGCTGGGCTCGATCGTGTTCTACGCGTCGGCGCCGCTGATCACCCCGAACGGTGCCGTGCTGGGCACGCTCTGCGTCTTCGACGCCGAGCCGCGGGAGCTGACCGCGGAGCAGATCAGCCGCCTGGAGGACCTCGCCGGCATCATCGTGGCGTTCTTCGAGCGGCGCCGGCACGCCCGGCTCACCGCCGAGCTGGCCGCCGAGACCGAGGCGCGCCAGCAGTGGACCGAGACGGTGCTGGACACCGTCGACGTGGCGGTGATCGCCGTCGACCCGGGATATCAGGTCACCATGTTCAACCGGGCCGCCCACGATCTGCACGACCCGGAAGAGATCGCCCTGTACGAACCGGACGGCGAGACCCCGGTGCCGGCCGACCGGGTCCCGCTGGCCGTGGCGCTGCGCGGCGAGGGGCCGGTGACCGGCCGGGAGCTGGCGATCCGGTGGCCGGGTCACGAGCCGCGCCGGGTCCGGGCGAACGCCCGCGCGCTGGAGTCCGGCGACGGTGCGGTGCTCGGCGCCGTGGTCGCGGTGCAGGACGTGACCGCCGAGTGGTCCCGCCATCGCCTGATCGAGCAGGCCCGGGAACGGCTCGCGGCGGCGAACGCGGACCTGCGCCGCTCCAACGCCGACCTGACGAACTTCGCCGGCGCGGTCAGCCACGACCTGGTCGCCCCGCTCGCCGCGGTCGGCGGCTACCTGGACCTGCTCGCCGACGACGTGGACGAGTCGGCCCGCGGCTGGGTGGAGGCGGCGGCCCGGACGGTCGGCCGGATGCGGGAGCTGATCGAGGCGCTGCTCGACCACTCCCGGGCCGGCAGCGCACCGGTGCGGCGCGTACCCGTACCCCTCAGTGATCTTGTTGGTCAGGTGGTGCTGGACCTGCGTGCCGAGATCGAGGCGGCCGGGGCGCGCGTCAGCGTGCCCGGCCGGCTGCCGGTGCTCTGCTGCGACCCGGGGCTGGTCCGCCAGCTGCTGCGGAGCCTGATCGCGAACGCCCTGAAAGGGCGGCCGAGCCGGATCGAGGTCCGCGCCGAGGGCGACGCGGTGTCGATCAGCGACGACGGCGACGCGTCGCCCGCGGGGGACCGCGACCAGGTGCGGGGCATCGGCCTGTCCAGCTGCGTGCGCATCGTCGACCGGCACGGTGGCGCCATCCGGACGACGGAGAACACCGACGGTGGGACGACCGTCGTCTTCACGCTGCCGGAGCCGGTCGATGACTGATGTGCGGGAACAGCGGCGGCTCGCGGCACTGCACGAGTACCGCCTGCTCGACTCGCCGGCCGGCGACGAACTCGAGGCGGTGGTCCGGGTGGCCGCCGCGGTCGCCCGGGTGCCCACCGCCACGCTGAACCTGATCGACGAGACGCGGCAGTGCCAGCTGACCACGGTCGGCTTCCCCGGCGGTGACTCGGCGCGGGAGGACTCGATGTGCGCGATCCGCTTCGAGACCGGGCAGTTCACCTACCTGCCGGACGCCCGCCTGGACCCCACCTACCGGGACAACCCGTGGGTCACCGGGGCCCTCGCCGAGGTGCGCTTCTACGCCTCGGCGCCGCTGGTCACCCCGGACGGGCACGCGCTCGGCTCGCTGTGCGTCTTCCACACCGAGCCGCACACCCTCGACGACCGGCAGATCGCCCGGCTCAAGGACCTGGCCGGGATCATCCTGGCGCTGTTCGAGCGGCGCCGGCAGGCCCGCCTCAACCGGGAGCTGGCCGCGGTCGCCGAGGCCCGCCGGCGGTGGACCGACACCCTGCTGGAGACCATCGACGTCGGCGTGGTGGCCTGCGATCAGGACGGCCGGCTCACCCTGTTCAACCGGGCCGCCCGGCAGTGGCACGGGCTGGACGCCGACCCGGCGGCCGACCCGTGGGACTTCTCCGGCCGCTACCGGCTGTACGAGACCGACGGCCGCACCCGCCTGACCCCGGACCGGGTCCCGCTGCTGCGCGCCCTGCGGGAAGGCACCGTCACCGGCGCCGAGATCATCATCCGCCCGCAGGACGGCGACCCGGTGCACGTCGTGGTCAGCGGCCGTGCCCTCGCCGGCCCGGACGGCACCCCGATGGGCGCCGTCGTCGCGATGACCGACGTGACCCGTGACCGGGCCCAGCAGCGGCTGATCGACCAGGCCCGGCGGGAGCTGGCCGCGGCCAACGAGGAGCTGCGCCGGTCCAACGCCGACCTGAGCAACTTCGCCGGCGCGGTCAGCCACGACCTGGTCGCCCCGCTCGGCGCGGTCGGCGGCTATCTGGAGCTGCTGGCCGACGAGGTCACCGGCGACGCCCGGGACTACGTTGACGCGGCCAGTCGCGCGGTCCGGCGGATGTGCGACCTGATCGCCGCCCTGCTCGGTTACGCCCGGGCCGGAAGCGCCCCGGTGTGCCGGCAACGGGCCGACCTCGGCGAGATCCTCGACCACGTGCTCACCGACCTGCGCGAGGCGATCGACGAGGCGCGGGCGCGGGTCAGCGTGCCGCGGCCGCTGCCGCTGCTCTCCTGCGACCCGGTGCTGGCCCGGCAGCTGCTGCAGAACCTGATCGCGAACGCGGTCAAGTACCGGCATCCGGACCGGCCCTGCCGGGTCACGGTGACCGCCGACGGCGACGAGATCCGGGTCGCCGACAACGGGCTGGGCATCCCGCCGGAGCAGCGGGAGCGGGTCTTCGACATGTTCACCCGGCTCGACGACACGCCCGCGTCCGGGCACGGCATCGGACTCTCCAGCTGCCTGCGCATCGTCGAACGGCACGGCGGCGCCATCCGGGTGGAGGAGAACCCGGGAGGCGGAACAGCGGTCGTCTTCTCGCTCCCGCATTGACGGGCGTCGGTGGTCCGCATAACTTACGAGTGAACACCGAAAGTTACGCGCTCCTCTCCCTCCAAGGAGTCACCTTGAGAAAGACCGTGGCTGTCCTCGCCACCTCAGCCCTGCTCGCCCTCGCCGGTCAGACCCCACCGGCCAGCGCCGGCGGCCACCACGACGGCAAGACCCTGCGATCGGCAGCGCCCCGAGACTTGCGGATCGGCACCGCGGTGGCCGGCGGCGGCCACCACGTCGACCAGCCCTACCCGGACCCGTTCACCTACGACCGGCCCTACCGCAAGGTCCTGGCCGCCGAGTTCAACTCGGTCTCGCCGGAGAACCAGATGAAGTGGGAGTTCATCCACCCCGAGCGGCACCGCTACAACTTCGGCCCGGCCGACGCGATCGTGAAGTTCGCCCGCCAGCACAAGCAGGTCGTGCGCGGGCACACCCTGCTCTGGCACAGCCAGAACCCGGACTGGCTCACCGAGGGCACCTTCACCAAGGCCGAGCTGCGCTCGATCCTGAAGAGCCACATCTACACGGTGGTCGGCCGTTACCGCGGGCAGATCCACCAGTGGGACGTGGCGAACGAGATCTTCAACGAGAACGGGGAGTACCGGCAGGAGAACATCTTCATCCGCGAGCTCGGGCCGGGCATCGTCGCCGACGCGTTCCGCTGGGCGCACCAGGCCGACCCGAAGGCGCAGCTGTTCCTCAACGACTACGGCGTGGACTGGCCGGGCGCCAAGGTGGACGCCTACGAGGCGCTCGCCAAGGAGCTGCTGGCGGCCCGGGTGCCGCTGCACGGCTTCGCCTCCCAGGCGCACCTGAGCATGCGTTACGGCGCGCCCGACCAGCTGGCCAGCGTCCTGCAGCGCTTCGACGACCTCGGGCTGTACACCGCGATCACCGAGCTCGACGTGCGGATGGACCTGCCGGAGGGCGGCGAGCCGACCGCCGAGCAGTTGCAGACCCAGGCCCGCTACTACCGCACGGTGCTGGACGCCTGCCTGGCCGTCGACGACTGCAACTCGTTCACCATCTGGGGCTTCACCGACAAGTACTCGTGGGTGCCGGTGTTCTTCCCGGCCGAGGGCGCCGCGACCGTGATGTGGGACGACTTCACCCGCAAGCCGGCCTACTACACGCTGCGCGAAGGCCTGCGCCAGGCCCGCTGAGACGACGCCGGGCCGCAGCGAAAGCTGCGGCCCGGCATCGTCTGCGCTTGTCGGATCAGAACAGCGGGGTACGGCCCTTGTAGCCGCTGGAGATGCGTACGCCGTTGTACAGCGCCTTGCCGCGGCCCCGGAAGAGCACCAGGTTGCCGGTGGACGCCTGCACCGCCACCAGGTCGGTGTAACCGTCCCGGTCGAAGTCGCCGATCCCGGTCCAGTCACGGTAACCCCGCGTCGTACCGATCTTGTAGCGGGCCTTGAAGCCGGTGCCCCTGCCCGGGTAGAGGTACATCACCCGGGTACTGGTGTGCACCACCGCCAGGTCCTGGTAACCGTCGCGGTTGAAGTCGCCCACCCCGGCGAACTCGCCGCGGTTGTTCCAGTTGCCCTTCGCCAGCAGCTTGCGCTTGCCGAACTTGGCGCCCTTCTTGCCCGGGTAGAGGTAGACGTTGCCGTTGCTGGTCTGCGAGGCCAGCATGTCGGGGTAGCCGTCCCGGTTGAAGTCACCGACCGAGGTGATCTCGCGCAGGTGCTTCATGTTGTCGTAGAGCTTCTTGCGCTTGCCGAGCTTGCCGTTGCTCGCGCCCGGGTAGAAGTACATCTTCCCGGCGGTGGTCCGGCTGATCAGGTCGGTGAAGCCGTCCCGGTTGAGGTCCATCCGGATCAGCGCGTCGACGCCGCCGAAGCCGCTGCCGACCTTGGTGCGGGCGTCCTCGCTGACCACCGTGCCGTTGCCCGGGTAGACGTAGAGGTTGCCGGTCTTGCGGGTCCGCGCCACCACGTCGGACCAGCCGTTGCGGGTCCAGTCACCGAGCCGCGCCGAGGGCAGCCGGGCGTAGTCGACGAAGTTGCTGTCGATGTTGATGGTGAAGCCGCCCCAGGTCTCCTTGTGCGGCCCGCCGTACTGCTTCATCCGCCGCTGCGGGGTCCAGTACGACGCCGGGATCGACTTGTCGTTGACCGTGACGACGTTGTCCCAGCGGGCGAAGTCCACGTAGTCGGGGCGCACGTACCCCGGCTTGTTGTAGACCGCGACCTGGTCCGCGATGCCCGAGCTCACGCTGCTGTAGTAACCGGAGAAGTAGCCGTAGTCGTGCAACCGGGCGGTCCACGCCGACATGAACGCCAGCACGCCGGCCTCGCAGGCGGCGTCGTTGGTCTTGTACGCCTCCATGTCGTAGATCAGCACGCTCTCCGGCGACAGCCCGAGCTTCTTGGCCTGGGTGACCGCGTCGTCGGCGGCGGCCCGGCCCTGCGTGGCGGCCCGGGTGTTGTCGATCAGGTTGCGCTTGGTGGCGGTGGTGCAGCTGGCCTGCGGGCCCACGTAGATCGGCAGGAGCCGCCAGCCGCGGCCGATCTGCTCCTTGACCCACGCGGCGGTCAGGTTCGCCTGCGTGCAGCCGCGCGACGCGCCGCCGAAGTAGATGCCGATGCCCCGGTACGGCGACTTGAGCCAGGCCTTCATCGCGTCGCTCGACGGGGCGGTGCACGCGTCGAACGCGTACCCCCGGAAGGTGCCCGGCTGCGGCGGCAGGGTGCTGGCGGCGGTCGCGTTCCCGTTCACCAGAGCGAGCGGGGCGACGCACAGTGCGGCGACGATTGCTCCGAGTAGTCGCTTCCGGTACTTGAGGATCCGACGGGGATGGAGCCGGTGACGCCCGGGCTTGGGCGTTGCATTCATTTGTGGGACCTATCGTCGGCAACCGGGAGCCCATCGAGGGAAGCAGACCTCTAGCGTCCTGTACAGGACCATTCGGCCGATAGATGATCGTCCGAACGGCGTTCCCGTCGCCCGTTCCCGGGCACCGGCAAATCTGCGAAAGCGCCATAACGCGCTAATCAGCCGCATAGGTTGCAGGGGGTGATTGTCGGACTGACGCTGCGCCTGCTCACGGTGGCCGCCCTGCTCGGCGCCGCCGCCGCTGTCGGCCTGCCCCTCGGCCAGCAGCCGGCCGCTGCCGCGCCGACCACCTGCGCCGCGCCCGTCTCCCTGGTCAACGGGGACTTCGAGACGCCGGTCGTCAACGTCACCGACGCCACCAAGGGCGCCTACGTCATCACGGCGCAGACCAACGTCCCCGGCTGGCAGACCACCGCCACCGACAAGAAGATCGAGATCTGGCGGCAGCCGTTCAACCAGGTCTACGCCGCCTCCGGCACCCAGCACGCCGAACTCAACGCCAACCAGGTCTCCACCCTCTACCAGGACGTGGCCACCACCGGCGGGCAGACCCTGCGCTGGGAGCTCAAGCACCGCGGCCGCGCCGGCATCGACACCATGGCGCTGCTCATCGGCGCGCCCGGCGGCGCCCTGGTCAGCCAGGGCCAGTACGCCGACGGCAGGACCGCCTGGGGCACCTGGTCCGGCTTCTACACCGTGCCGAACGGGCAGAGCACCACCCGGTTCGCCTTCGAGTCGGTCTCCGCGGCCGGCGGCAGCCAGGGCCTGGGCAACTTCCTCGACGCCATCTCCTTCGGCACCTCCGCCTGCCTGCTCGCCACCACCACGGTCAGCGGCACCGCGGCCGACGTCGGCGACGTGCTCACCTACACGGTCACCGCCCGCAACGACGGCGGCAACCCGGCCCAGCTCAGCGTGCTCGCCGACGACCTGCCGGCCGGCACCACCCTGGTGCCCGGCTCGATCCGCTCGATCAGCGGGACGGCCACCACCACGATCAGCGACGCGGCGGACGGCGACACCGGCGAGTACGACGCGGCCACCCGTACCGTGCGGGTCCGCGCCGGCACCGGCGCGACCGCCGCGTCCGGCGGCGTGATCGCGGTCGGCGACTCCCGCAGCATCACCTATCAGGCACGGGTCACCAGCGCGGCGGCCGCCTCCACGATCAGCAACGACGCGACCGCCGCCTACACCGACGCGCTCACCGGCAGCCGGCCGGTCGCCGTCTCCACCACGGTCAGCACCGCCGTCGGCGCGGCCGCCGACCTGGCGGTCTCCGCCGTGATCACCGCGCCCGGGGTGATCGCCGGCGGCACCGCCACCGCCGTCGTCACCGCCCGCAACACCGGCCCGAACACCGCCACCGGCACCCAGCTCACCGCGGTGGCGCCGGCCGGCATCACCGGGGTCACCGCCACCTCCCCGGAAGGCCCCTGCACCACGGCCGGCTCCACGGTGCGCTGCGACGCCGGCGCCCTCGCACCCGGCGCCACCGCCACCATGACCGTCACCGGCGGGCTCTCCGCCGCCGCCCCACCAGGTTTGCAGGCCAGCCTCACCGCCTCGGTAGCCGCCACCACCTTCGAGATCAACCAGTCCGACAACGCCACCTCGGTCAGCGGCGCGGTCACCGCCCTGGCCGACCTCGGCGTCACCATGACCAACACGCCCGGTGTGGCCGGCGCGCCGATCACCTACACCGCCACCATCACCAACCGGGGCCCCTCGGTGGCCCGCGGCATCGTCCTGACCGACCCGGTGCCGGCCACCGCCACCTTCTCCAGCGCCTCGGTCGCCGGCGGCGCCTGCGCCCTGACCGCCACCGGCACCGTCGAGTGCACGGTGCCCGACCTCAATCCCGGCGACACCGCCACGGTCAGCGTGACGATGGTGCTCACCTCCACCGCGATCAACAACGCGGTCTCGGTCACCGCGGCCACCCCGGACCCGGACGCGGCCGACAACAACTTCTCGGTGCAGTCGGCCGGCACCGCGGTCGCCGACGTCGGCGTCTCACTCCGCCTCGGCGCGACCAGCGCGTACGCCGGCGACCCCGTGCCCTACACCCTGACCGTCACCAACCACGGCCCGTCCGCGGCCACCAACGTCACCTTCAACACCGTCGTCCCGCCCGGCGTCACCATCCTGCGCGACCCGCAGTTCTGCACCGCCAACGCCTGCACCCTGCCGCTGCTGCCGGCCGGCGCCTCGGTGCCGCTCTCCGGCCAGGCCCGGATCGGCCCGGACGCCACCGCCGGCCCCGGCCGGGCCAGCACCACCATCATCTCACCGACCACCGACACCAACGCGGCAAACGACACCGACACGGTCACCTTCACCATCGACCTCAGCGCCGACCTGGACATCGCGCAGACGCTCACCAACCCGGGCGACGCCACCGCACTGGTCGCCGGGCAGACCGTCGACGGCGCGGTCACCGTCACCAACAACGGCCGGACCCGCGCCGAGGGCGTCGTGGTGCGCCAGGCCATCCCGGCCGGGCGGCCGGTGCCGGCCGCGAGCCCGGAATGCGCCTTCCAGGGCGCCGGGGTGCCCGGCGGGATCACCGCGGACGGCGGCGCCTACGTCTGCACCCGGCCCACCCTCGCCACCGGCGGGACCTGGCGACTCGACTTCACCGGGGTGCTGCTGTCCACCGGCTACAGCGACACCGTCTACACCCGCACCGCGGTGGTCTTCGCGACCACCGCCGACCCGGTCGCCGCCAACGACTCGGTCACCACCACCCGCGCCGTGGAGCGCCGCGCCGACCTGCGGATCACCGAGACCACCAGCACCCCGGCCGTGGTGCAGACCGAGGACGCCCGGTTCCGGGTGGCGGTGCGCAACCTCGGCCCGTCCGACGCGGCCGACGTGGTGATCCGCCTCGGCGCCGGCGGCGGCCTGCTGATCACCGGCGGCGCGCCGGTCGCCGGCGCCGGCGACTACGACCCGGCCACCGTGGCCTGGACCCTGACCAGCCTGACCGCCGGCGGCACCGCGGAACTCGACCTCACCGCGGTCGCCCAGCACGCCGGCACCCTCACCACCTCGGCCCGGCTGCACACCTCCGGCAGCATCGACACCGACGCGTCCAACGACGACGCCACGGTCAGCGTCCAGGCCGACGCCGCCGAGCCCGCACTGCACCTGACCGTCCACCCCACCGTGACCGGGCCCGGCGACCTCAACGGCGTCGAGGCCGGCGGCCGCATCGACTACAGCTACACGGTCGTCAACACCGGCAACCTGACGATGACCGCGCTCACCGTCACCGGCACCCGCGGCGGGGCCGCCACCTGCGGCGCCGCCGGCCTGGCGCCGGGCGCCGGCACCTCCTGCACGGCCGGTGGGCACACCGTCGGCCAGCCGGACATCGACGCGGCCGCGCCGATCGTCGACACGGTCCGCGCGTTCGCGGTCACCTCCGCCGCCCACGACCCGGTCCGCTTCGCCGAGGTCAGCACCAGCGTGCCGGTGGCGGTCGCGCACCCGTCGCTGACCGTCGCGGTGACCCCGGTGGTGACACCGGCCGAACACCAGCACGCCGCGGCCACCGGCGACCGGATCGGCTACACCTACCGGGTCACCAACAACGGCACGGCCACCATGACGGCGATCGCGCTCACCGTCACCCGGGCCACCGGCGCCTCCTGCCCGCAGTCGTCGCTCGCCGTCGGCGACGCGATGACCTGCACCGTCGCCCCCGGCGACCGGTACACGGTGACCCAGGCCGACGTGGACGCCGCCCAGCCGGTCACCGCCGCCGCCTCGGTCACCGCCACCGGCACCGGGATCGGCTACGCGTTCGGGCCGTTCACCGCCGGGGTCCCGGTCGCCGCCGCCGCGCCCGCGCTCACCCTCGCCGTCACCCCCTCGCGGACCGCGCCCGCCGGGGCCGGCGACACCATCGGCTACTCCTACCGGGTCACCAACACCGGCAACGTGACGCTCAGCGCGCTCGCCGTCGCCGACACCCGGGCCGGCGCGGTCACCTGCGCGCCCGGCGACCTGGCCGTGGCCGCCAGCCGCGTCTGCACGGCGGCCACCCCGTACACGGTGACGCAGGCCGACGTGGACGCCGGCGCGGCGATCGCCGGCGACGCGGTGGTCACCGCCACCGGGCCTGCGCCGGCCGGCCTGCCGGTCACCGCCCAGGACTCGGTGCCGGTTCCGGTGGTCGCGGCGGCGCCCGCGCTGGGTCTCGCCGGCATCGCGACGGTCACCCCGGGGCAGCGGCAGGGCGCGGCGGCGGCCGGCGACGCGGTGATCTTCCACTACACGGTCACCAACACCGGCAACGTGACCATGCAGGACGTCAGCGTCACCGACCCGCTGGCCGGGCCGGTGAGCTGCCCGCGGACGACCCTGCCCGCCACCACCGACATGGTCTGCGCCACCGGCCCGTACCGGGTCACCCAGGACGACATCGACACCGGCGGCCCGTTGACGACCACCGCCGAGACCCGCGGCCGGGCCCCCGCCGCCACCGCCCCGGCCGGCTACGGCACGGAGACCGTCACCGTCGGGCTGGCCGCCCCGGAGACCGCCCTGACCCTCACCCTCGATGCGGTGGTGACCCCGCCGGAGGCCGCCGCCGGCGTCGAGGAGGGCGACGAGATCGGCTACCGCTACACCGTCGCCAACACCGGCAACACCACGGTCGAGCGGGTCGGCGTGACCGACGACCGGCTCGGCGAGGCCGGCTGCCCCCAGCGCACCCTCGCGGTGGGGGAGTCGGTGACCTGCGCGTCCACCCGCACCCACACCGTCGATGCGGACGACGTCGACGCCGGCCGGCCGATCGAGAACAGCGCCACCGCGTACGGGCGGCGCCCCGGCACCACCACCGACGTCCGGTTCGGCCCGGCGCACGGCCAGGTCCCGCTGCGCATCGCCGCCCCCGCGCTGACCGTCGCGGTGGCCGCCGACGTCGACCCGGACGCCCACCAGCACGCGGTCCGCGCCGGCGACACCATCCGCTACCGCTATCGGGTCACCAACAACGGCAACGCGACGATGTCCGCGGTGGCCGTCACCGACGCCCCGGCCGGCCCGGTCACCTGCCCGCAGACGGTGCTGCACGTGCGCGCCGGCATGACCTGCACCGCCACCCGGCCGGTCCCGGTCACCCAGGCCGACGTCGACGCGGACCGGCCGGTCACCAACCAGGCGTACGTCACCGGCACCCCACCCGCCCCGGCCGCCGCCCGCCGCTTCGGCCCGTTCACCGCGCGCGTGCCCGTGGTCGCCGCCGCAGCCGCCCTGCGGATGAGCGTGACCGCCGCGGTCACCCCGTCCGCGCACCGCGCCGCGGTCGAGGCGGGCGACGAGATCCGCTACCGGTACACGATCACCAACACCGGCAACGTCACGGTCGGGGACCTGGTGGCGCGCGACTCGCGTACCGGAACCGCGACCTGCACCGCCACCACCCTCGGCCCGGACGCGTCGGTGACGTGCGTGTCCGCCGCGTACCGCGTCGCCCAGGCCGACCTGGACGCCGGCCGCCGGATCGCCACCACCGTCGCGGCCACCGCGACCCGCCGCGGCGGCGCCCCGGTCGAGGCCCGGACCACCGTCGTCGGCGTGCCGGTCGCCGCGGCCGCGCCCCGCCTCACCGCCCGGCAGAGGGCCGCCTGGACCGACACCGACGGCGACGGGGTGCTCGGCGTCCGCGACGACGTCGTCTCCACCGTGGTCGTCACCAACACCGGCAACGTCACCGTGACCGGGCTGACCGTCACCGGCCTGCCGGCCGCGGTCACCTGTGCCCGCCACACCGTCGCCCCCGGCGAACAGGTTCGCTGCGTCTCCGCCGTCTACCGGCTGACCGGCCACGACATCGCCGCCGGGCACCGCACCGCCGAGGCGTTCGCCACCGGCGCCGCCCTCGGCAGCCGGCACCGGCCGGTGCGCGCCGCCGCCGC
>NZ_JBEZZB010000029.1:0-76706 GCF_040638955.1 Actinoplanes sp. NPDC024001 | reverse complement strand
ACGTGCCTTGGAAGTGATCGCCAGCTCGTCGAGGTTGGCCTGGTCGACGCGCAGGTCGTGGGCGCGGACGGTGGCGGCGTGCCGCTCGGCCATCATCACCGACTTGGTGGCGGCCGGCGTGGACCCGGATCCGCCCGGGCGCCGGCGGGAACCAGAAGGTGTCGACATGGGCGTCTCCCGATCTACTGGACGGCGGCCTGGTAGGTCAGCACGAGACCGACGTTGCGGAGGGTGGATTTCTCGCCGTCCAGGGCGAACGACCAGCCGGCGTCGCCGCGGACACTCAGTCCGGGGGCCGCCAGCACGGCGCCCTCGGTCAGCGTGAGCCGGGGATCCCCGTCCAGCACCAGCCGGGCCGGTACCCCGTCGGTCAGCTCGTAGGCGGGCAGCACGCCGGTGATCCGGCGCCCGGCCATGCCGGGGAACATCTCCGGCGTGAACGGCAGCACGAGCCGGTCGGCGCCGTTGCCGACGAACTCCTCCCACTGCTGCGGGAACTCGCGCGCCACGTCGAAGAACCGGGCCGCCGGATACGGCTTGAGCAGCCCCTTGACCGTCTCGGTGAAGGCGGCGTCCCCGGCCTCGGCGGTGTATCGGACGGTCAGCAGCACGTCGTACGGCTCGGTGGCGCCGTGCCGCTGCAGCCGCCAGGCCGACACCGCGCCGGTGCCCTCGAACGGCAGATAGCGCTCGTCGTCGTAGCGCAGCTCGAACAGGCCGTTGTTCTCCGCCGACAGCGCGATCCGCTGGCCGGGCCGCCAGTCCGCGCGCACCGTCGCCGGCATCGGCCCGGCCGGGTCGAGCAGGTGCTTCACCGCGGCCGGGTCGGCGGCCAGCACGGTCCGGTGGTCGAGTTGGGTGAGCATCGCGTTGACCGTGAGCGCCTGCCCGTCGGCGTCGAGGAAGTGGACCGCGATCGTCCGCAGCTGCCGCCGGAAGTGGCCGGGGAAGTCCCGGTCGAACAGCGTCTCGGTGAGCGCGAACTCGCAGCTGCCGGTCTCCCGCAGGCGCAGCAGCGCGACCGGGTCCACCTCCCGCAGCGACACGTGCCGGGTGATCTCCAGGCCGCGCTCGCCGCGGTCCAGGTTCGCGCGGCCCAGGCGGTCCAGATCGTGCCCCAGCGCGGCGCCGGCGAGCAGTCCGTTGCGCCGGCTCTCCCAGTACGCGGGCGCGATGTACGTCTCGCTCACCCCGTGCTCGAACTGGTAGGCCCGCTCCGCCGCCTTCGCCGTGTCGTACGCCAGCCGGTACGCCTGGAAGTACAGGCCGGACAGCCGCCCCGCCATCCACGCGTACAGCTCGGTGTTGGTGAACCGGTCGCGCACGAAGGTGGCGACCGTCTCCAGGTGGGTGATCTCCCGCGCCGCGATCTCCGCCTCCCGCCGGGCCGCGACCAGCTGCTGTTCGGCCGCGACGAGCTGGTGGCCGAGCTGGAGGTCGTCGTTGCGGGCCACGGCCAGCTGCAGCGTCCAGTCCTCGGTGAGCCGCTCGTGCTGAGCCTGCCGCCCCAGCGCCTCGCCGATCATGCTGAACGCCTCGCCGAGCGACTCGGTGGTCTCGGCGAACTTGCCCAGCGACTCGCCGATCTGCTCGCCGCCGGTCTCCGAGCCGATGATGAACGGCCCCAGGCTGAACTGCGGGGTGATGTGGGCCAGCGCGGCCGCGCCCTTGAGCACGCCCGCGGACAGGTGCAGGTTCGCGCCGTGCCGCATGGCCTCCAACTCGGCGCGCTCCAGCCCGGTCAGGCCGGTGGCCAGCAGCCGCTCGAAGTGGACGATCCGTTCCCGGGCCCCGGCCCGGCTCGCGGTGAGCTGCGCCAGCGCCTCTTCGGCGGCCCGTACCTGGGCCTGCCGGACGTCCAGGCCCATCGCCCGGACGGCCTGCTCCTGCCGGCTCTGCAGCAGGGCCAGCTCCTCGGCGCTGCCGCGTTCCAGCACCCCGAGCAGCTCGGTGCCGAACTGGGTCAGTTTCTCGGCCAGCTCCTGGGCGTGGCGGTGGACCGCGGCGAAGCGGTGGTGCGGCACCGGCGCCGCCGCGACCGCGGCGCTCTCGGCCGGGCTCACTCCCGCCGCGGCGCCCGCGGTCAGCGCGGCCGCGTCGAGTGCCGGCGCGAACAGCGGCAGCATCCGGGCGGCGCCGAGGATGTCCCGCGACTCGCGGATCTTGCGGAGCCGGTCCTCGACCCGGTCCCAGTACTCGCCGAACACCCGGTTCTCCGGGATGGTGAAGTAGGTGTCGGCCACCCCGGCGTGCGCCTCGCCGGCGCCGGCCAGCAGGGTGCCGCCGCCGGTCAGGAAGGCGAGCAGGTCCTGCTCGCCGAGTTCGGCGAAGGCGCGGGCCGGCAGCAGCCGGGTGCCGAGGCGTTCCGGGCGTTCGCCGAGCAGGTCGTGGGCGAGCACGTAGAGCATCCGGGCCTCGTCCACGGTCTCCGGGGTGAACTGGCGGAACAGCAGGTCACCCCAGTCGAGCAGGTTGTCGATGTAGGCCATCACCACGGCCCGGCGGTAGGCGACCGGCCGCAGCCCGGCGATCACGTGCGGGTCGAACGGGTCCTCCCGGTAGGCGCGCAGCAGGTGCTCCCGGTCGCCGACCGCGTCGAACATGGTGGCCGTCTCCGCCGCGATCAGGGTGGTCTCCCGGAACCGTTCGATCGCCTCGCGGCGCGCGGCGGTGACGCTGCGGACCGCGAGCATCGCCTGCACCGCGTCGTCGACGTCGCGGTGATACTGCGCGTTGGTCAGGTCGGTCAGCGCGGCGCGTTCGGCGTCGGTGGCCGGGTCGCGGTTCTGCGCCACGGCCGGCGCCAGGGTGCGCAGGGCACTGACGATCGGTTCCAGCGCCCGTTCGGTACGGGTGGTCGACGATCCCGCGGCGCGCACCCGGGCCAGCTGCTCGGTCAGGGAGTCCGCCAGCTCGGCCGGGTCGACGGCGAGGAACGGCAGGAAGCGCCAGCAGGAGTGCGGATGGGTCGGGTCGAAGACGTACTCGTACCAGCGGCGGGCGTCCTCGAAGCGCTGCGCCTGGTTGAGCGTCTGCGCGATCAGCATCGGCGCGTGGAAGAAGATCTCCCAGTAGTAGCCGCCGTTGGCGCTGCGGAAGTCCAGGTGTGAGCCGCTGGGCAGCCGGTCGGCGTCGACCAGGTCCGGGTTGACCCGGATCGCGGTGACGTCGGCGGCGTCGGTGCTCAGCGCGATCTCGTCGGTCTCCTGGGTGGCGAGGTCGAGCAGCGCGCCGACCCCGCCGGAGAGCAGCCTGCGGTTGAGGTCGGAGGCGGTGCCGGTGGTCAGCCGGACGATCTCGAACGGCAGCGCGGCCAGCCGGTACGGACGGCGCACCTTGCCGGTGGTGGCGTACCTGACGTACTGGTCGCCGAGGAACAGGTACAGGCCGTCGGCGCTCTCCAGGGCCGCGCTGAACGCGGGCGGCAGTTCGGCCCAGGCGCCGGCGACCGGCACCGGATCGGGCAGGGTGCCCGGTTCGGTACCGGCGGTGACGGTGGCGTAGCGGTCACCGCTGAACAGGTGCACGTCGGTGCCGCGGGGCAGCACGGTGTCGATCCGGCGCGGCAGCCGGGCCGGATAGCCGTCGTCGACGAGCGCCGGCACAGTGCTGCCGTCGAGGGTGTAGCGCACGTACTCCTCGCCGCAGGTCAGGTAGAGCCGGTTGCCGCCGGTCCAGGCCGCGTCGACGGTCTGGGTGCGGACGATGGCGCTGGGAACGTGCACCGGCCGGGTCCGGGTGTGGCCGCTCGGATCGCGTTCGGTGTAGGTCTGGCCGTTGTTGTCGAAGTAGTAGGTGAGCTGCCCACGCCGGGCGATCGCGTCGATGCGCACGTCGCTCGGCAGGCCGTCGCCACCCAGGTTCCGCGGGTAGCCGGCGTCCGGGGCGCCGAACCCGGCGCCACGAGCGCGCTCGGCCGGGTGGGTGAAGCGCAGATAGCGGCCGCCGCCGATGAACAGCGTGGCGGTGTCGGTGACCAGCACCGTGTCGAGCTGGGTGAACGCGTCCGCCCCGGTGGCGTGCTGCCACAGCTCGCTGATCGGCCGGGCGGTCTGCGATGCCTCGGAGGTGTACCAGTTGTCGCCGGAGACGAAGTACTCCACCCCGTCGGGCGTGCGGAACGCGACGTCCACGCTGCGCAGCTGCGACGGCACGCCGTCCTCGTTGCCGTAGACGTCCCGCGGATAGCCGGCGTCGGCCATCTCGAACGGGGTGCCGGTGAACGCGGTGTACCGGGGGCCGCTGAAGACGAACGTCCGGTCGCCGCGGACCAGGACCGTGTCGATCTGGCCGGGGGCCGGCAGCACCTGCCGGGGCAGACCCCAGCGGGGCGCGATCGGCTCGGGTGACCCGGTGCCGGTGCGCCACATGTGCTGGACGTTGTCGAAGTACAGGCGGGTGCCACCGGTCAGCTCGACCGCGGCGTCCACCTGACTCCAGCCCGGTCCCGGTTCCGGCAGCTGGTACGGGTTGGGGGAGAGCGGGACGAACGAGGCCTCCTGCGGGGTCACGGTGACCGGCCGGCACAGGAAACTGCCGCCCCTGTGGTCGACGCTGAACCAGGGCCAGACGTCGGTGCCGGCCGGGGCGTCCAGCCGGACCACGGCGGCCGGGTCCACCGGGTCGAGGAAGATCTGCGCGACCCGGTCGGCGGTGGCGGTGCCGGCGCTGGTGGCGGCCCGCACCGCGGCGTCCAGCTCGTCGCCGGCCCCGACCGGCAGCTCGTCGGCGTACAGCTCGGGGTTGAGGTCGTAGCGCAGCTCGGCGGGGCTCGCCGCGCCTTCGCGCGGCGTCACCGTGTAGCCGCAGGACACCATGATCGACATGCGGCCGGAGCCGGCCTTCATCCGCGGCAGCACCAGCAGCCGTACGTCACTGATCGTGGCCAGGTGCAGCGGCCCGTCACCCAGGTTCTGCTCGGGCACCCACCCGCCGGTGAGGTCCTGGAACGAGTAGCGGATGCCCACCCGGTAACTGGCCTCCTTGGCGGCTGGGTCGACCACCACCGCCTCGGTCACCGTCCAGAACACGAAGACCCGCCCGAAGGCGTGCACCGGGTGCACCAGGTCGGCGTCGATGCGCACCCCGACCGGCTGCCACGCCTCCCAGGACGCGGACAGGTTGTCCCGGCTGCCGAACTCGGCGCGCCGGTGGTAGTAGCGGCGCGGGTCGGTCTTGGTGCGGCCGAACAGGATCAGCCGGCGCGGCCCGTCGGCCAGCTGGTCCTTGGTGTAGACGTAGCCGCCGGCGATGGTCAGCCGCGACACCTCGGTGTATTCGTCGAGGTAGCGGCGGTAGGCCCGGTCCACCGTGGCCGCGGTGATCTCGCCCTGCAGCAGGTCGCTCTCCAGGGCCTGGAACGCCGGGGTCTTCGTGCCGCGCAGCTCCGGCCGCAGGTAGTTCTCCGGGTGCAGGAAGACGCCGCGGTTGGCCTCCCAGAGGCGGTAGGCGCGCATCCACGTCCACCACCGCCGGACCCGTTCGCGCTGCTCCTCGTCGCCGCCCGCGTCCTCCAGGTTGAGCAGGTAACGGTGCAGGTAGAGCTGGGCGGCGGCGATCGCCTCCCGGACCCGGGAGGTGGTGCCGTGCTCGCCCATGCCGACGTCGATGAGGAACCGGGCGAACAGCGCGGCGGGGTCGCGCCCGGAGGCGGCGACCAGCGCGTCGCGGGTGCGCAGGTTCAGCTCGCCGTGCAGCTGCCGGGCCAGGGCGGGCCAGCGGTCCGGGCCGGCGACGCGGGCCAGCAGCTCGGTCAGCACGGTGGCGGCGGCGTCCAGGCCGGCCGGGCCGCCGTCGTCGTGCAGCGGCGCCCAGACCTCGTCGTGGATCCGGGACGGTCCGGCGCCGAACCGGTCGGCCAGCGCGAACAGGCCGGCCGTGTCGAGCAGGAACTCCAGTTCGAGACGGTCGCCCTCGTCCGGGAAGCGGCTGTTGCGGCGGCACCAGCGCAGCTCCTCGACGTCCCAGCCGAGGCGCTCGGCGACGTACCGATAGGGGTCGGTGATCGTGGCGTCCGGCGCGAGACCGACGCCGAGCGCGGCGTAGCTCGCGATCAACCGCAGGTCGCGCAGCCGGTAGTCGGCGATCGGCGCCCAGCGGTCGGCGAAGCGCTGCGGGAAGGTCCGGTCGGCGGCGTCGTGCCCGTCGCTGAAGCGCACGTACCGGTCACCCCTGGCGAGGTAGGTGCGGCCGTCGAGGGTGAACGCGCCGTCGATGCCGTCGGCGAAGTCGTCCGGCAGGTCGAAGCCGGCGCTGATCGGGCGCGGATAGCCGTCCTCGACGGTGCCGAACTCGCCGAGCCGGTACCGGGCGTACTGGCTGCCGCTGAACGCGTACAACTCGCCGGTCGAAGCGACGAACGCGGCCTGCAGGCCGGTGTCGCGGAACTCGTTGCGCGGCATGCCCCAGGCGCCGGCCAGCGCGGCGACGCTCGCGTCGCCGCCGGCGGCGTGCAGGAACCGGTCGCCGGCGAACAGGTAGGTGCTGCCGTCCGGCGCGCGGAACGCGGCGTCCACCCCGGCGCGGAATCCGGCCGGCAGGTCCGCCACGCCGAGCTCGACGGGCAACGCGGCGGCGAGCGTACGCGGGAAGCCGTCATCCACCCGCGAGTAGTCCGCGCCGGTGTACCGGACCACCTGATCACCGGCGAACAGGTACGTGTGCGTGCCGGTGACCAGCGTGGCGTCCACCCGCCCCCGCTCGGCCAGGTTGTTGCGGATCCGCCCGAGCGCGGCCGTCTCGAACTCGCCGGCCGTCTCCCGGGACAGCACGTGGCAGGTGTCGTCGGCGAACAGGTAGACGTTGCGGGCGTTCGACACCACCGCGTTCAGCATCGGCTCACCGCCGGCGTGCCGGGCGGCCAGCTCCTCCAGGACCGTCGCCGGCAGCGCGGCGAACGGCTCCTCACCGCGCAGGTGCTCGGCGATCGCGCGGGGATAGCCGGGATCGGTGTAGCGGTAGTCGCTGCCGCTGTACCGCACGTACTGGTCGCCGGCGAACAGATAGGTGACCCCGTGGTCGACGAACGCCGCGTCGATCACGTCGTGGCGGGTGCCGGTCAGGAAGTTGTTGCGGGTCAGGCCCCAGTGCTCACGCACCGGCCGGCGCGGCGCGAAGGCGCCGCCGGAGTAGCGGGTGAACTCGTGGCCGAAGAAGAAGTAGGTGGCGCCGTCCCGGCCGGTGAACGCGGCGCGCAGGTCACCGGTCGCCCCGATGCCGCGCCAGATCCGCTCCAGCGGCCGTGGCGCCGACCAGGCGCCGCTCGCCTCGTCATAGGTCAGGCACACGTCGCCGGCCAGGACCAGCAGGTGCTCGCCGTTGGTCAGCACCGCGTCCGGCAGGGTGAACCCGGCCGGCCGGTACTCCTGCGGGATCTCCCAGAAGCCGGGGCCGGTGAGCTGCGGGTAGCCGTCGTCGGGCTGGTCCAGGTCCTTGCCGGAATAGACCAGGTAGCGCATGGCGCCGTCCGGCCCGGGCGGCTCGAACAGATGGGTGACGCCGTCCCGGACATAGGCCAGGGCTACCGCGGTCAGCCCGGCGAAGTGCTCGGCGATCGGCAGCGGACCCCGCTCGACCTGCACGTCCACGTAGTCGAGCCCCGGGTAGACCACGAACTGATCGCCGCTGAACACGTAGGTGCGCCCGTCCGGGGCGACGAACCCGGCGTCGGCCGTGTTGTCGTGCCAGAAGGCGTTGCGCGGCCGGCCCCACTCCTCGGCGAGCGGGTAGACCGCCTCGGCCGCGGTGTTGTAGCAGAGCGGCCCCTTGAACACGTAGGTGTTGCCGTCGGTGCCGTGCAGCACGGCGTCCGCGTCGGTGCGGTACTCGGCGGGCACCGACCGCAGCAACCGCGGCTGCTGCTCGGCCGCCGACACCACCGCGCCCTCGATCGCGGTGTAGCGGTGCCAGCCGTAGTAGTGCCGCAGGAACAGCGTCCCGTCCTCGACGAGCGCGCAGCCCGGCGTCTCGAAGGCGACGTGGTCGTAGCGCCGGTAGCCGGCGGTGGACGCCACGTGGCAGCGGTCGCCGCTGATCAGATAGACGTTGCCCCTGTCGGCGAACGCGGCGTCGATCGAGTCCGGCACGGCGGTCAGCCCGGCGAAGCGGGGCTCCCGCGGCAGCTGGTCCAGTCGCCGCGGATAGCCGAGGTCGACGGTCCGCGCGTCGCCGGTGTAGCGGACGAACTGGTCGCCGGAGAACAGGTAGGTGTGCTCGCCGGCCACCAGCGCCGCGTCCACCCGCCCGGTCCGCGCGATGTGGTTGACCACGACACCCCAGAACCCGGTGATCGGCGCCGGATACCGGTCGTCCACCCGGCCGAGGTTCGGATCCGAGAAGCGGGCGTAATCCCGGCCGTGGAAGACGTAGGTGCGCCCGTCGGTGCCGGTGAACATCGTGCTGACCCGGTCGAACGGCAGGCTGTCCCACTGCTCGGCGAGCGGCCGGGCCGGCGACCACCAGCGCCGCCGGCCGTCGAACGTGACGACGCTGTCGTCGCAGATCAGGTGGACCCGGCCGTCGGGGGCGGTGAACACCGCGTCGACCGGCCGGTCGCGCAGCTCCGCCGGCAGGTTCCACCAGTTGTCGGCGAGCGGGCGCGGGTATCCGGCGTCGGGCGCCGTGTAGTCGCGCGTGGAGTAGCGCACGTGGAAGGCGACCGCGCCGGGGTCGCAGGCCACCTCGAGGTGGGTGCCGGTGCGGGTCAGGGCGAGGCGCATCCCGGAGCCGGCGGTCGTCTGCCACGCCGGGGCCGCCCCGGTCACGGTCGCGTCCCCGGCGACCGGCAGGCCGTGCTCGTCGAGCCGGTCACGCAGCGACCGCGGCATCCGGCCGGCGTCCAGCTCGGCCTCGTCGGCCGCCGCCCTCGGGGTACGGAACAGCAGCCCCGCCGTCCCGAACAGGTGGGTCTGCCCGTCCAGGGCGAACGCCGCGTCGACCCGCTGCAGCCCGGCCCAGTCGCCGACCGGTCGCGGGTAGCCGGAGTCCACCGCGGTGTAGTCGCTGCCGGAGTAGCGCACGTAGTGACCGTGACTGAACAGGTAGGTGCACCCGTCCAGGCCGACGAACCCGGCCTCCACCTCGCCGAAGGGCAGCACCTCGGGCAGCACGCCCCAGCGCTCGGCGGTCGGCGCCACGCTCGGCCCGTTCGCTTCCAGCGCCACGGTGCGACCGTCCTTGAACAGGTGCACGACTCCGGCGGCGTCGGCGAACGCCGCGTCCACGCCGCTGTCGAACCCGGGCGGCACACCCGGGAACTGCGCCGCGATCCGCCTCGGGTAACCGTCGTCGGCGCGCAGGCCGTCGTTCTCCACGCAGTTGCTGTGCCGCACCACCCGGTCCCCGGAGAAGAGGTAGAGCGCCGGCCCGGCGACGTAGGCGGCGTCGAACCGGTCCGGCTCGACCACCCGCCCCCACCCGTCGGCGATCATCCGCTCGGCCGGCGCCTCCGGGCCACCGAGCGCGACGAACCGCTCCCCGGCGAACAGGTAGGTCAGCCCGTCATGACCGCGGAACGCCGCGTCCAGCTCGCCCCGGAACCGCGGCGGCAGCGCCCCGGCGCGCAGGTCGCCCTCCCACCACTCGCCGATCCGGCGCGGATAGCCGGCGTCCACCTGGGCGTAGTCCGGTCCCGAGTAGCGGACGTACTGGTCGCCGCAGAACAGGTAGGCGCGGCCGGCCTCGTCGACGAACGCCGCGTCGATGCGGGCCGGCTCGGCGAACACGTTGCGCACCGTGCCCCACTGCTGGGTGCGCCGCGTCCACCGGGTGTGGCCGCGGGCGCGGACGAACGTGGCGGAGACCCCGTCGTCGCCGCGGCCGACCAGCCAGCTCGTGCCGCTCGGGTCGGTGAACGCGGCGTCCACCGAGCCCAGCCCGCCGAACGGACCGCCGAGATCGGTCAGCAGCCGCGGCCGCGGGTCGGTCAGCGTGCCGTCGGCCGTGTACTCCCAGTAACCGCGTTCGCGGAACAGCAGGATCCGGCCGTCGCCGGCGTCCAGCAGCGCGTCGATCCGGTCCACGCCGGGCGGCAGCACGAGCGGCTCGGCGAACTTGGCGGCCAGGTCCTGGTCGTGGAAGACCGTCGCGATCTCGGCGGGGCCCAGGCCGAGACGCGCGGCGAGCACCGCGCATCCCTGGACCCGGCGCATCGTACGGCCGGAGCCGAGGCTCTCCAGCATGTCGGCGGGACTACCGCTGACCGCCGTGCAGATGGCCTCGGCGGTGGCGGCCGGGATCGCGTACGCGTCCTGCAACGCCGTGCCGAGCGCGGCGTGCTGTGCGGCCTGCCGGTCCAGCAACGCCGTGGTGATCTCGCTGATCGCCGCGCTCAGCTGCACGGCGGCCGTGTGCAGCAGCAGGAACACGTCGCGGCTGAAGTCCGCGGAACCGGGCAGCGTGAAGTCCAGCGCGTGATGCGCGTGCCCGAACCAGTCGAGGCGATGCGCCGGCACCGCCAGCTGCTCGGTCAGGTCTCCGGCGCCGATCAGATGGGCGACGAGGTGGTCGCGCTCCTCGTCGGTGAGACCCAGCCCGGTCAGCGCCGCCGGGTCGAACCGGTAGGGCGCGCCGTCGGCGTGCACGGTCGCCAGCCGCGCGTTGATCGCCGCGTTCTCCGCCGCCGTGAAGCCGTCGATCGTGACCGGTTCGGCCGGTGCCCGCCCGTCCGGGAAGGCCGCGTCCAGGGCCGCGACGACCCGGCCGGCCGCCTCGGCGTCGGCGAGGTCGCGGAAGTCGTCCGCGGTCACCGTCGCCATCGCGGTGCGCACCCGGCTGAGCTGTCCCTGCACCGCGTCGAGCACCTCCCGCCGGTACGGGTGGAACCGCACGTCCACGGTCAGCTCGGCGGGCGTCATGTCGAGCAGGCCGGCCGGGTCGCGGTAGGCGTACTCGTCGTCGAGGTGCCCGTTGAACTGCAGGCTGAGCAGCAGTGCCGTCCAGTCGTCGGCGGAGACCGGCAGCCCGGCGAAGTCGGCCGGGTTGAGCAGGATCGGCTCCCGGGTGAACGCGGCCAGGCGCTCCCGCAGCCGGGAGTGCACCGCCTCGGCCAGGCCGCTCAGGTCCGCGTCGGTGGCCGGGTCGTCGCGCAGGAGCCGTCCGTCCGGGTCCACCTGCCCGTTGAAGATCAGGTTGTCGTAGAGCTCGGCGCGCCCGGCGTCGTCCAGGCCGCCGAGCTCGTCGAGGTCCGAGGGGTAGCACATCGGCAGGTCGTCGCCGGCGTTCTCGATCAGCCAGGCCAGCAGCTCGGACAGCGGCTCCTGCCAGGCGGTGAAGTCGCCGGCCAGCACCAGCTCGCCGGCGGTCTCCGGGAGCCGGTCGGCGGTCACCTCGCCGGACGGCTCCAGGTAACCGCGCAGCACCAGGTTCGTGAAGATCTTGGTGGCGAGGCGGTCGTCCAGGCCGAGGCCGGTGAAGTCGCTGCCGGCGACCAGGGCCAGCTCGGTGGCGGCGGCGTGCGCGGCGGTGGCGGCCGCGTCCGGGTCCACCCGCAGCACGCCGGGATCGGCGGCCGAGGTGATGCCCGGCCCGAAACCCACCAGCACGTCGTGGATCACCTGGGCGGCGCGGGGCCCGAACCGCTCCGACACGAAGGCCTCCGGCACCATCCGGACCGCGTCCTGGCCGGCGCGCACCGTGTCGAGCACGACGGCCGGGTCGGTGCCGCCCAGGCCCATCACCTCGCGCAGGTCCGCGGTGGACAGGCCGGTCTCGGACAGCCAGCGGGTCAGCGCGAGCAGCATCTGCACCAGCCACAGGGCGCTCGGCACGTCGGCGCCGGCCAGCACGGCGTACGGGTCGCGGGCGCCGCCGGTGTCGATCAGCAGCGGGAACGCCGGGTGGCGCAGCGCGGACGGGTCGGCGGCCAGCGCGTCCAGCAGGTCGTCGAGCTCCTCGGCGCTGATCTCCAGGGCGGCGGTGAGCAGCCCGGCCCGGTCGCGCGGGGCCGGCGGCGCGACGAGGGCGACCACCGCGTCGAGCGGGCGGTCCAGCTCCCGCTGGAGATGGCGCAGCACGGCGATGGTGCGCAGCGCGGCGGCGTCGATCCGGTTGTCGCAGCAGGACCGCAGGAACAGGTGCAGGTCGGCGAAGGGGAGGGCGAGCATGCGGGCCAGCCGGACGAAGCGGTGCGCCCGCTCGTACCAGGAGATCGGGACCGGGCCGGTGGTGGCGGCCGGGACCAGCGCCTGCTCCGTCTCGTCCAGGGTGACCGTCTCGCCGTCCTGGCGCAGCAGCGCCCGCAGCTCGTCGGCGCTCAGCGACAGCGCGGCGCGGAACCGCCGCACCCCGGCCAGTTCCGGGTAGGGATCCGCGGCCTCCGGATCCAGCCCGAGGCACTCCCGAAGGGGCTTGCCGTCCGGCAGCACCGTGGTGACCAGGGCGACCTCGGCCGGCGTCAGCCCGAGCGCCTCCCGGGCCACGACGTCCGGATCCACCACCGGGGCGAACCGGCGGTACAGCTCCACCATGTCGGCGCCCAGGTGGTGCAGCAGCCGGGCGATCCGCTCGTGCCGCACCGAGAACAGCACCCGCTGGTCCTCGGCCAGCGTGTCCTTTCCCCGGCGGGCCGCCAGGTCACCGGCCAGCACCTCGTTGACGATGTCCAGATAGGGCACCTCGGCGTAGGTGTGCTCGGCGTCCAGCGGCACCCCGCGCAGGTCCGGGCGGCGCTGGGCGAGCCGGTCACCGCCCAGCCGCAGCAGATCCGCCAGATAGGCCGCCGGCGACGACACCGACCGGGCGTCGTCGCCGGCCCGGAAGTCGAGATCACCGAACAGTGACTGATAGCTGGGCAGCGAACCGTCCGGACCCATGTCGCACCCCTCCCCGAGTGAGGCAGCCGGGCGTAACCCCGACAAGGGTGCGGTCAACAGGGCGTGGCGGCGTCCCGGTCGAGGATGAGCGAAACCGGCGCCGGCGCGAGGGCGGCGCCCGTGCATCGGCCGCAGTCTAACGACGCAATGAGATCCATCGATTCCGCCGATCTATCGATGCGCCCCGGTCCGTCCGCACCTTCTCTCGGCTCGCGCCGATCAGCCTGTCGGGCAGGCGACATCAGTGGATCGATTCCAAACCTCTTGCGCGTTTTTCTGCGCAATCGGCGGCAAGTGCTGTGGAAGCGTTGACTTGTGCGAAAAGTGGTGCTGACACTCAAGCCGGTGGGGCATCGGCGCTCCTGGATGGCCCGGTGAGCCCGGCCGTCCCGCCAGGTAGGAGGCGGGTATGGCACCACGGCACACGTCCCGGGTACGCCTGATCGCAATCGGCCTGGCCACCACTCTCACGATCACCGGATGCGCCGGCTGGGGCGGCGGCGTCGGCGGGGGAGACGGGCGCAGCATCAACGTCCTGATGGTCAACAACCCACAGATGGTGGACCTGCAGCGGCTCACCGAGGCGAACTTCACCGCACGCACCGGCATCCGGGTGAACTACACGGTGCTGCCGGAGAACGACGTCCGCGACAAGATCAGCCAGGAGTTCTCGAGTCAGGCAGGTCAGTACGACGTGGCCTCCCTGTCCAACTTCGAGATCCCCATCTACGCGCGCAGCGAATGGGTCGCCCCGCTGGACGACTACATCGCCGCCGACCCCCGGTTCAACCAGGACGACGTGCTGCGGCCGATGACCGAGTCGCTCTCCGGCGACGACGGCAAGGTGTACGGCCAGCCGTTCTACGGCGAGTCCTCGTTCCTGATGTACCGCAAGGACGTGTTCGAGGCGCAGGGCGTGCAGATGCCCGAGAAGCCCACCTGGCAGCAGGTCGCCGACCTGGCCGCCCGGCTGGACGGCAAGGAGCCCGGCATGGCCGGGATCTGCCTGCGCGGCCAGCCCGGCTGGGGCCAGGTCTTCGCCCCGCTGACCACGGTGGTGAACACGTTCGGCGGCACCTGGTTCACCGAGGACTGGCAGGCCCAGGTGGACGCCCCCGAGTTCCGGGAGGCCACCCAGTTCTACGTGGACCTGGTCCGCGACTACGGCGAGGCCGGCGCCCCGCAGGCCGGGTTCACCGAATGCCTGAACAACATGGTGCAGGGCAACGCGGCCATGTGGTACGACGCCACCAGCGCCGCCGGTTCCCTGGAGGCGGCCGACTCCCCGGTCAAGGGCAAGATGGGCTACGCGCCCGCCCCCGTCGTCAAGACGCCCAGCTCCGGCTGGCTCTACGCGTGGGCGTGGGCGATCCAGCGGGCCAGCGAGCGCAAGGACGACGCCTGGCAGTTCATCTCCTGGGCGTCCAGCAGGGAGTACGAGGAACTCGTCGGCGCCCAGGTCGGCTGGTCCCGGGTGCCCGCCGGCAAACGCGCCTCGACGTACGAGAACCCGCAGTACCTCCAGGAGGCCGGGGCCTTCGCCGCGCCGACGAAGGCGGCGATCGAGAGCGCCGACCCCCGCAACCCCGGGGTGCAGCCGCGTCCCGCCATCGGCATCCAGTTCGTCGACATTCCCGAGTTCACCGACCTCGGCACCCAGGTGTCGCAGCACGTCAGCTCGGCCATCGCCGGGCAGATGAGCGTCGACGAGGCGCTCGAACGGGGACAGGAGCTGGCCGACGACGTCGCCGAGCGGTACCGGGCCCGGCAAGGCGAGTGAGGAGGCGAAGTGAGCGTCACTCTGGAGAAGAGCGCCCGGGCCGCGGAGCCGACCACCCTGCGCAGGACCGGTGACTGGGCGCGACGGGCCCCGCTGCTACCCGCGCTGATCTTCATGATCGTGGTGACCCAGCTGCCGTTCGTGGTCACGCTGGTCATCTCGTTCATGGACTGGAACGCCTACTACCCGGACGAGCGGGGCTTCGCCGGCTTCGCCAACTTCCGGCGGGTCTTCACCGACGTCAACATGCGCGACGCGGTCCTCACCACCATCTGGCTCACCGCCGGTGTGGTGCTGATCAGCCTGGCCCTGGGACTGGGCATCGCGCTGCTGCTGGACCGCAGGTTCCGGGGCCGCGGCGCGGTGCGCACCATGATGATCGCGCCGTTCCTGGTGGTCCCGGTCGCTGCCGCGCTGCTCTGGAAGCACGCCCTCTACAACCCGGAGTACGGCCTGTTCAACGGCGCCATCACCGGTCTGTGGCAGCTGTTCGGCGCGGACAACCCGCCCCAGCCGGACTGGATCAGCACGATGCCGCTGACCGCGGTGATCGCCGCGCTGGTCTGGCAGTGGACCCCGTTCATGATGCTGATCCTGCTCGCCGGCCTGCAGAGCCGGCCACTGGACGTGATCGAGGCGGCCCGCATCGACGGCGCCACCACCTGGCAGATCTTCCGGCACATGACCTTCCCGCACCTGCGCCGCTATCTGGAGCTGGGCGGGCTGCTCGGCTCGATCTACGTGGTGCAGAACTTCGACGCCGTCTTCACGATCACCTCCGGCGGGCTGGGCACCGCGAACCTGCCGTACACGATCTATCAGATCTTCTACAACGCCCACGACTACGGACGGGCCTCGGCCGCGGCGGTCATCGTCGTGATCGGCACGATCCTCATCGCCACCTTCGCACTGCGCACCGTGTCCACACTGTTCCGGGAGGAGAGCGGCCGATGAGTTCGATCACCGACACCGCGCCGGTGCCTGCCACCCGTACCGAATCCGGGGAACCGCGGCGCAAGCCGCGCAGCCGGGCCGGCCTCGTGCTGACCCTGGTGGCCTGGCTGGTCGGTTTCCTGTTCGTGCTGCCGGTGCTGTGGATGCTGCTCACCTCGCTGCACAGCGAACCGGACGCCGCGACCAATCCGCCGAGCCTGGCCGCACCGCTGACCTTCGACGGCTACCGCGAGTTCTTCACCACCGGCGATCCCTGGCCGTCGCTGGCGAACTCGATGTCGGCGAGCGTCGCCTCGACGATCATCGTGCTGCTGCTGGCGATCCCGGCCGCCTACGCGCTGTCCATCAAGCCGGTCCGCAAGTGGACCGACGTGCTGTTCTTCTTCCTCTCCACCAAGATGCTGCCGGTCGTCGCCGGTCTGCTGCCGATCTACCTGTTCGCCCAGTCGGCGAGCCTGCTGGACAACATCTGGCTGCTGATCGCCTTCTACACGGCGATGAACCTGCCGATCGCGGTCTGGATGATGCACTCGTTCCTGTCCGAGGTGCCGGTGGAGATGCTGGAGGCGGCCGCGGTCGACGGCGCCGGCCTGTCGAAGACGCTGTCCGCGGTGGTCGCGCCGGTGGTCATGCCGGGCATCGCCGCCACCGCGCTGATCTGTTTCATCTTCAGCTGGAACGAGCTGCTGTTCGCCCGGGTGCTCACCGGGACCGTCGCGCAGACCGCCCCGGTCTACCTGACCGGTTTCGTCACCAGCCAGGGCCTGTTCCTCGCCAAGGTCTGCGCCGCGGCGGTCGTGGTCTCGCTGCCCGTGCTCATCGCCGGATTCGCCGCCCAGGACAAACTCGTTCAGGGCCTGTCCATGGGAGCCGTCAAGTGACCGAGCTGAACGCGACCACCCTGGCCGAACTCGGCAAGACCCTGCCGGTCCCGCGGTACGACCGGTCCCGCCTGCACACCGGCATCGTGCACATCGGCGTCGGCGGATTCCACCGCGCCCACCAGGCGATGTACCTGGACCGGCTGATGAACGAGGGCAAGGCCCACGAGTGGGCGATCTGCGGTGTCGGCGTACTGCCCGGCGACCGGCGGATGAAGGAGGTGATGGACGCCCAGAACGGCCTCTACACCCTGGTCGTGAAGAGTCCCGACGGCGACTGGGACGCGCGGGTGATCGGTTCGATCGTGGAGTTCCTGCTCGCCCCGGACAACCCGGAGGCGGTCGTCGAGAAGATGGCCGACCCGGCCACCCGGATCGTCTCGCTGACCATCACCGAGGGCGGCTACAACTTCAACGCGGTGACCGGCGCCTTCGACGCCACCCACCCGGACGTGGTCGCCGACCTGCGTCCCGGCGCCGTGCTGCGGACGACGTTCGGCCTGGTCGTCGAGGCGCTGGCCCGGCGCCGGCAGCGTGGCCTGCCGCCGTTCACCGTGATGTCCTGCGACAACATCCAGGGCAACGGCGACGCGGCCCGGCGCAGCTTCGCCGCGTACGCCGCCCTGCGTGACCGGGAGCTGGGCGAGTGGGTGTCCCGCGACGTCCGCTTCCCGAACTGCATGGTCGACCGGATCACGCCGGTGACCACCGACGACGACCGGGCCGAGGTGGCCCGGCGGCTCGGTGTCGACGACCGCTGGCCGGTGGTGTGCGAGCCGTTCACCCAGTGGGTGCTGGAGGAGTCGTTCACCGGTGGGCGGCCGCCGTTCGAGGACGCCGGCGTGCAGCTCGTCGCCGACGTCGAGCCGTACGAGCTGATGAAGCTGCGCCTGCTCAACGCCAGTCACCAGGGGTTGTGCTACTTCGCCTGGCTGGCCGGTTACCGCCTGGTGCACGACGCGGCGCAGGATCCGCTGTTCGCGCGGTTCCTGCTGGCGTACATGGACAACGAGGCCACGCCGACCCTGGAGCCGGTGCCCGGCATCGACCTCTACCAGTACAAGCGGCAGCTGATCGAGCGGTTCTCCAACGCGCAGGTCCGCGACACGGTGGCCCGGCTGTGCGCGGAGAGCTCGGACCGCATCCCGAAGTGGCTGCTGCCGGTGGTCCGGCACAACCTGTCCACCGGCGGGGAGATCCACCGGTCGGCGGCGGTGGTGGCGAGCTGGGCCCGGTACGCGGAGGCGGTCGACGAGCAGGGCCGGCCGATCGAGGTGGTCGACCGGCTGGCGCCGGTGCTGACCGAGGCGGCGGCCCGCCAGCACGACGACCCGCTGGCGTTCCTGCGCAATCGGAAGGTGTTCGGCGACCTGATGGACGACGAGCGGTTCGTCTCGGCGTACCGGTCGGCTCTGGCCTCGCTGCACGCCAAGGGCGCGCGGGCGACGCTGGAGGAGCTGACTCAGTAGGCGGCGAGCTGGGTCAGGCAGGTGGCCGCGTCCGCGGGCCGCCCGAAGTGGTAACCCTGCAGCAGCCGGTAGCCGAGGTGGTGGAGGATCGCGGCCTGTTCCGCGGTCTCCACCCCTTCGGCGACCGCGGTCAGCCCGAGACCCCGGCTGACGTGGATGAGCGCCTCGGCGATCACCCGCTGCTCGCCGGTGCCGGTGATGCCGTCGACGAACGACTTGTCGACCTTGAGGATGTCCACCGGCACGGTCTGCAGCAGGCGCAGCGACGAGTGCCCGGTGCCGAAGTCGTCCAGCGCGACGCGGACGCCGATGGCCCGCAACTGATGCAGCGCCTCCACGGCCTGGCCACCCTCGAAGACCGCGGTCTCGGTCACCTCCACGGCCAGGCACGCCGGTGGCAGGCCGGCCTCGGCCAGGGCGTTCGCGACCGTACGCGGGAAGCCGGAGCGAGCGAGCTGCCGCGCGGACACGTTGACGCTGACCCGATCCGGCGCGTGAGCGCCGAGCTCGTCCCGCCACCGGGCCATCTGCTCGCACGCGGTGCGCAGCACCCACGCGCCCAGCTCAACGATGAGCCCGTTGCGTTCGGCGACCGGGATGAAGTAGGCCGGGCTGACCGGTCCGCGGTCCGGGTGGTCCCAGCGCACCAGCGCCTCCACCGCGGCGATCCGGCCGTCCGGCACGGCGACGATCGGCTGGTAGACCACCCGGAACTGGCCCTCGTCCAGCGCCGTGCGGATCTCCGCGCCCAGGCGGGCCTGCTCGCCGGCCCGTTCGTCGAGCTCGGCCGACCAGCGCCGGTAGGGCTCGCCGGTGTCCTTGGCGGCGTACATCGCGGCTTCCGCGCGCCGCAGCATGGTCTCCGGGCCGGCGCCGGCGTCGGCGATGCCGATGCCGGCGCCGACGAGCAGTTCGTGACCGCCGGCCTGCACCGGCTCCCGCATGGCCGAGGCGATCAGGTACGCGACCTGCTCGGCCGTGTCCGGGCTGTCCTCGGGCAGCAGCAGGGCGAACTCGTCGCCACCCACCCGGGCCAGCAGCACCGGGCCGGCGGCGGTCGCGCGCAGCCGGGCGGCCACCGCGCCGAGCGCCTGGTCGCCGACGTCGCGGCCGAGCTCGTCGTTGACGTTCTTGAACCCGGTCAGGCCGAGGAACACCACCTCGGGACGGCCGTGCCGGGCCGCCCGGCCCAGCGCGCTCTCGAAGTGCCGGCGGTTCGCCAGCCCGGTCAGGTCGTCGTGCATGGCCAGGTGGGTCATCTGGTCGGTCTGCCCCTGGACGGTGCGGGTCAGCCCGGTGATCCGGCAGAACATCAGCACGCACAGGGTGACGCCGACCGCGGCGATGGCGAACCGGTCGACCGGGTCCGCGCCGGCGAACGGCACCAGCAGCATGGCCGGGACCAGCAGCGAACACGCCGTCGCCAGCACCAGCGGGGCGCGGCCGACGCGGGTGTTCGCGGCGGCGGCCGGCTCGGGCTCGGCGGCCATACTGGGGTGCAGCGCCGCGGCGGCCCACAGGGTGTAGGAGAGCAGCCAGCCCGCCGACAGCTCGTAGCCGTCGCTGTCGGAGTGCAGGGTCAGCACGGAGAAGGCCACGTCGGCGGCGAACAGCAGCAGCGCCGCGCCGCCCAGCAGCCGGGCGCTGGTGGTGTGCCCGCCGGCGCCGATGAACATCCGGGTCAGCATGGCCAGCAGCAGCGCGTCGGTGACCGGGTAGGCGACGCTGATGAACTGCTCCAGCACCGACGCCGAGGTGGCTTCGGCGGTCGGGTGCAGTACGAAGATCCAGAAGACCAGCCCGAGGCCGGCCGCGATCATGCCGGCGTCGACCAGGCCGGCGGTGTCGCTGCGGGTGTTCCGGCGCACGAACTGCAACAGCCCGACGATCAACGGCGGATAGGCGGCCAGGTAGAACGCGTCCGCGATCGACGGGTACGGCTCCTCGTGCAGGACGAAGACGTAGTAGATCCAGACGAAGTCACCGGCGACCGCGGTCACCTGGCCGGCGGCGAACAGGTACCACATGGCCGGGTGACGCGGCCGGAAGCGGCGCACCCCGACAACGATCATCACGGCCGAGACGAGCCCGATGGCGTTGTAGAGCAGGCTGGCCGCCAGGCTTTCCCGGGGCAGCAGGTAGTAACCGGTGGTCGCTACCGCTCCCGCCAGGCAATACCAGAGCCACCAGCCGTTCCGCACACTCTGCGATGTCGGCAGCCCATCGTCCGACCTGAGGAGTTCAGGATCGGACCGTCGGCGCGGCCGCGCCGAGTGCGGCCGACACGTCCCGGGCCGCGGCGATGACCTCGGGGGCGTGCGCCTCCAGACCGGCCATGTCCATGTCCATCGCCAGGGTGGAGACGGAGATGCCGCCGAGCACCTGCCCGGTGTGGTCGAAGACGGCGGCGCCGACGCACCGGATGCCCGGCTCGTTCTCCTCGTCGTCGACCGCGTAGCCCAGCGCCCGGACCCGGGCCAGGTGGGTCAGCAGGTCCTCCTCGCTGGTCAGCGTGCGCGGGGTGCGGGGGCCCAGGCCGGTGCGCCGGCAGATCGCCAGCACCTCCTCGTCGCTGAGCTCGGCCAGCACGGCCTTGCCGATCGCGGTGGTGTGCAGCTGAAGGCTCATGCCGATCCGCGACGGCATCTGGTACGGCCGGCGGCCCTCCTGCTTGTCGACGTAGACCGCCTCGTCGACGCTGCGGATCGCGAAGTGGGTGGTGAAACCGGTGCTCTCGGAGAGGGCGCGCAGCGCGCCGGACGCCTGCCGGGCCGGGTCGAAGCGATGCATGACCCGGCCCGCCAGGGTGAGGATGCGCGGGCCGGGCTCATAGCTGCCCAGCCCGTCCGGGCGGGCGAAACCCCACGTGACGAGCGCCTGCAGGATCCGGTGCACGGTCGACTTGGAGACGCCGGTCGCCGCCGCGATGTCGGTGACGCGGTGGTGCTCGGCCAGCGCTTCGAGCACCGCCAGCGTCTTGTCGATGGAACTGCCTTCCCTAGCCACGAAAGCAGCCTACTGGGAGGGGTTCAGCGGGCCAGCCATCCGCCGTCGACGGCCAGGACGTGACCGTTGACGTAGTCCGACGCCGGGGAGGCGAGGAAGACCACCGCGCCGGCCACGTCGTCGGGCCGGCCCCACCGGCCGGCCGGGATGCGGGAGCGGATCTCCGGCTCCCGGACCGGGTCGGCCTGCAGGGCGGCGGTGTTGTCGGTGGTGATGTAACCCGGAGCGACAGCATTGACCTGCACCCCCTCCGCGGCCCATTCGCAGGCCAGCGCCTTGGTCAGCCCGGCGATGCCGTGCTTGGCGGCGGTGTAGCCGGGCACCTGCACGCCGCCCTGGAAGGACAGCATCGAGGCCACCGAGATGATCTTTCCGCGGCGGCGGGCCAGCATGCGGACGCCGATGGCACGGCTGAGCTGGAACACCGCGTCCAGGTTGACGTCGAGCACCGAGCGCCAGTCGTGGAAGGTGTGCTCGGCGGCCGGCGCCCGCCGGATGATGCCGGCGTTGTTGACCAGGATGTCGATCTCCGGCAGCACGGCTGCCGCCTCCGGGATGGCGGTCGTGTCGGCCAGGTCGAAGATCCACCGGCGGGCCTGGCCACCCACCCTGCGCACGTCCTTCTCGACGTCGTCCAGATCATCGGTACGGCCGTGCAGCACCAGATCGGCGCCGGCCCGGGCGAGGGCCACCGCCACGGCCCGGCCGATGCCGCCGCGTGAGCCGGTGACCAGCGCCGTCCTGCCGTGCAGGTCGAACATCGAGGTCACCGCAGCTCGCCGATCGCGACCGGCTCCATGTCGTCGTACGCCTGGTTCTCGCCGCCCATGGCCCAGACGAACGCGTAGCTGCGGGTGCCGAACCCGCAGTGCACCGACCAGTAGGGCGAGATCACCGCCTGCTCGGGCGCCACGATCAGGTTGCGGGTCGCGTCCGGCCGGCCCATCAGGTGCACCACCCGCTCGGACTCGGGCAGGTCGAAGTAGAAGTAGACCTCGGTGCGCCGCTCGTGGGTGTGGCACGGCATGGTGTTCCACATGCTGCCCGGCTCCAGCACGGTCACGCCGAGCACGAGCTGGCAGCTCTGGATGCCCTTGAGGTGGATGAACTTGTAGATCGTACGGTCGTTGGAGCCGTCCTGGGAGCCGAGCCGGACCGGCTCCGCGTCGTCCAGGGTCGCCTTGACCGTGGGGTGACTGGTGTGCGCGGGCGTGGAGACCAGGTAGAACCGGCCGTCGAAGCGCACCTCGCGGGCGCCGCGCCCGACGTAGAGGACCTCCTTGGGCGCCAGGTCGAACCGTTCGCCGTCAACGGTCACCGCGCCCGGGCCGCCGACGTTGACCACACCCAGCTCGCGGCGCTCCAGGAAGAACTCCGAGCGCAGCTCCCCGGGGCAGGGCAGGTCGACGGCGCCGTCCGCGCCGCCCACCACGATGCGGTCCTCGTGGGAGTAGGTGAGGCGCACCTCGCCGGGACGGAACAGGTCCTCCACGAGGAACCGCTCGCGCAGTCTCGCGGTGTCCATGCTCGCCAGTTGATCCGGGGCCGTGGCGGGTCGTGATTCCATCAGCGCTCCTCGTTGCGTCGAACTGCTTGTCGTCGGGGATGGGTGCGGCGGGACCCGGCGATCCCGCCGCACCTGCGTGGTCAGGTGGTGGGTACGGGCTTCGCCTCCTCCGCCGGGTCGGTGTCGAGGGAGTCGATCATGTCGTCGCGGTCCGCCGTGCGCTCCGGCTTGAGCAGGCCGATCGCCACGTAGAGGACCAGCGAGGTGACCAGCGGGACACCGACCACCATGGTCTGGCTGGTCTCCTCCAGCACCCACTTGACCACGACCCAGACGCTGAGGCCAGCCGCCCAGGAGACGATCGCCGCGGTCGGCCCGCTGCGCCGGAACCAGGGGAGCAGGCCGAGCATCAGCGGGATCGAGATCGGCCCCATGGTGGCCGCGACCAGATCGACCACGATCTTCAGGACCACGCCCTGGCCCTCGGTGCTGATCGCGATGATCATGCTGATCGCCACGAACGCGAACGTGGTGATCCGGGCGAAGGTCAGCGCCGCCTGATCGCTGAAGTTACGCACCGCCCGCACCAGCACCGGGGCGATGTCCCGGGTGACCACCGACGAGATCACGTTGGCGTCCGACGACACCATCGCCATCGTGTGCGAGAAGAAGCCGGCCAGCACCAGGCCGATGACGCCCGGCGGCAGCAGGGTCTTGGCCAGCTCGACGTACGCCTGCTCGGGGTTGTCGAGGCCGGGCACGATCAGCGGGGCGGCGAACATCGGCAGGAACAGGATCAGCGGCCAGACCAGCCACAGCCCGCTGGACAGCAGCGCGGACCGCTTGGCGGCCGAACCCGACGGGGCGGCCATGTAGCGCTGGGCCAGGTTCCACATGCCGCCGTTGTACTCGAACGTCTTGATGAACAGCAGCGCGAGGAAGAAGGTCAGCGTGTACGGCCCGTTGAACGGGTCGCTGTGTCCCTCCGGCAGGTCGTCCCACATGGTCCACAGCGCGGAGAAGCCGCCGAGGTGGGACAGGAAGGCGAAGAACATGGCCACCCCGGCCACGCCCTGGATGACGAACTGGCCGAAGTCGGTGAGCACGTCGGCCCAGAGGCCGCCGGCGGTGATGTAGACGAGCGTGACCGCGCCGGTGATCAGGATGCCCCAGAGGATGGGCACGCCGGCGAAGCCGCGCAGCAGGACGGCGATCGCCACCCACTTGGCCGCGATGTCGACGACCTTGAGCAGCGCGCCGCTGTAGGCCAGCACCTGCTGGGTGGGCAGGTTGTAGCGGCGGGCCAGGTACTCCAGCGGGGAGGCCACCCCGTGCTTGGAGCGCAGCCGGTTCCACCGGGCCGCGAAGACGAAGGCGCCGATCCCGACGCCGAGGCCGATCGTGAGGGCCCACCAGACGTACATGGCGAGGCCGTAGTTGTAGGCCACCGCCGCGAAGGCGACGAACATGATGGCGCTGTAACCGGACATGTGATGCGAGATCCCGGACAGCCACCAGGGGATCATGCCCCTCGCGGTGAAGAAGTCGGCGACGCTGTGGACGCGGCTCTTGGCCCACAGGCCGATGCCGACCATTACCAGGAAGTACCCACTGAGTACTAACCAATCGAGCGTGGTCATGTGCCCTCCCTCCGGTGCCGGGTTGCTTCGTGTCGAGCATGTTTCGTTACATGGAACGTGTTGTCAATACATGGAACACAAAGAAGCTCGTCCATGCCAAGGGCTTGACCTTGTTCCGTGTTACGGGACAATGTTCCTGCCTATGGAAAACAGGAGGGTCGATGCCCAACATCACCGTTGAACTGCTGTCCGGCCGCACGCTCGACCAGCGGCGCGAGTTCGCCGAGGCGGTCACCGCCGCGGCGGTCGACATCCTCAAGGCGCGCCGGGCCGCGGTGCGCATCCGCTTCGACGAGATCGAGCGGGCGGACGTCGCCAACGGCGGCACCTTGGAGTCCGACCGGACCTGAGACGCCCGGCGGGGGCCGCCGTTGGCGGCAGCCCCCGCCGCCGCCGATGTGGCAGCATGCGGCCATGGCGTACGACGAGAAACTCGCCACCCGGGTCAGGGAACTGGCCGGCGACCGCCCTGACATGACCCAGGTCCGGATGTTCGGTGGCCTGGCCTGGCTGATCAACGGCAACATGGCCGTGGTCGTGCGCGGCAAGGGCGGCCTGCTGGTCCGCGTCGACCCGGCCGACCACGACGACCTGCTCGCCGAGGACGGCGCCGACACGATGGTCATGCGCGGCCGCCCGATGCGCGGCTGGCTCACCGTGACCGCACCGGCCTGCGACGACCCCGCCACCCTCGCCACCTGGGTGCATCGCGGCGTCGATTACGCGGCCACGCTCCCGCCCAAGTGACGAAAGACCCTGGATCGCGGCGGCGTCAGGGGTCGGTGAGTTCGCGGCTGATGTCGAGGTGGCCCGCGTGCCGGGCGGTCTCCTGCAGCAGGTGCAGCAGCACCCACGCCGGCGTGGGCCGGACGCCGGTGCCGTAATCGCGCGCCGCGACGTCCTCGGGCCGGGCCCGGCGCAGCACCTCCAGCGCGTGCGCGTGCTCGTCGCGGAAGAAGCGAATGATCCGCTCGGCGGTGTCGTCGCCGGTCACCCGCCACTCCAGCTCGGGCGAGCCGGGCCAGTGGAAGGGCATGGTCGCAGCCTGCCCCCATCCGCCCGCTCGCCGCAACGACAATGGTCGTCCGGCGCGACGTCCTGCGCCGGCACAACCGTGAGGAGTTTCGTGTCCCGGATCCTTTCCCTGCTTCTGTTGCTGGGCGCGGTGCTGGCGCCGGCGTCGCCCGCCCGGGCCGCTGAGAGCACGCCCGGCACGCTGCCCAGCGTTCGCGTGCTCAGCTACAACGTCTGCGCCGTGAACGAACCCTGCAGCTACATGACCGGGCGGACGGGCCAGGAGGCGCAGGCCCGCGCCGCGTTCGCGAGCGCGGTGAGCGCGGCGGTGGACGCCTGGGACGCCGACGTGCTGATGCTGCAGGAGCTCTGCTCGCCGCAGTACGACCTGCTCACCGCGACGCTGAGCGCCCGCGGTTACGTCGGTGCCTTCCACGGGACGCTGAACCTGCTGCGCTGCGACGCCTGGGGCGGAGGCTCGGGTAACCGCGCGTTCGGCAACGGCGTCTTCGTGCGGTCCGCCTCGCTGCAGAAGTACGCCTACGACCTGACCGTTCCGGCCGGCGAGCAGCCGCGGAACCTGCTGTGCGCGCGGGCCGCCATCGACGGGCGCTCGACGCTGGCCTGCAACACGCACCTCGCGCGTTACCAGAACCCGGACGGCAACGGCGACTCCGGCGCGGGCGAGGCCATGCGGCACGTCAACAGCCTGGCCGGCACCGGCCCGGTGATCCTCGGTGGAGACTTCAACGAGCGGACCCCGTCGGCCACGATGCGGACCGTACGCAACGGAAAGTTCGTCGCGCCGGAGGCCGACTGCACGACCGGCGGATCGTGCCCGTTCACCGAGCTGGACGCGACGGTCGACACCTTCGATCACATCCTGGTCTCCACCGGCCACTTCCAGACCGGAACCGCTGACGAGGTCACCGAGGTGGTGACGGACCCCACCGGGACCGCCTTCTCGGATCACCCGTTGCTCATCGGCGGGGTGCAGCCCGGCCACGCCAGGGCGACGCCGACCGTGCCGGGCGACATGACCGGGGACGGCCGTACCGACCTGCTCGCGGTGCAGAACTCGGAGACCGGCAACCTGCGGCTCTACGCGGGCCTCGGCGACGGCCGGCTGGCCACCGCCCGGCAGATCGGCACCGGCGGGTGGGATCCGGCGGTGATCGGGCACCGCGGTGACTGGACCGGCGACGGCTGGGAGGACCTGGTCGCCAAGATCGGCGACAACCTCTGGGTGTATCCGAACAACGGCACCGGCGGTCTGGGCACGCGGATTCCGATGAAGAACCGGGCGACCGGCTGGGCGGCGGTCGAGCACCTGGCCTTTCCCGGCGACGTCACCGGCGACAAGATTCCCGATCTGCTGGTGCAGAGCGCCAAGACGAAACAGTGGTGGCTGTGGCGGGGCGACCCGGTCCGCCGGCCTGGGCTGCAGCCGTCCCCGACCGAGTTCGGCGGGGCCGACTTCGCCGACGCGGACCTGCTGCCGGTCGGTGACGTCAACCAGGACGGCCGGGACGACCTGTGGGCGCGCAACCGTGCCACCGGAGCTCTGGCGCTGTGGCACAGCAACGGGCAGAACAACGTGGTGAAGGCGGGCGCCGTCACCGGCGGCAGCTGGCCGGCCGCCGGCTATCCGCTGGTGGCGGCGCTCAGCGACCGGGCCCCGGGCCTCTGGGCCGCGGCGGTGCCGGCGAACGCCACCAGTTCGCTGCTGTTCCACGCGGGCATCGCCGAGGCCACCGGCGCGCAGCGCGGACGTGCGGTGAGCGGGACGCCGGCGGTGATCGGCTCCGGTGGCTGGGAGTGGATCCTGGCCCTGGCCTGACCCGGTCGTCCCCACGCTCCGGGTTCGCTGCCGGCCGGCTCAGCCGGCCGGCAGCGTTCCGGCGCCGTCAGAGCGTGGGGACGACCGGCTGGATGGTGCCGTCGGCGTTGAAGCGCAGCGGGTCGATCGTGACCTCGCGGTTGGTGCCGTTGCCCGCCGGGATCGCGAACCGGTGGTAGGCGATGTACCAGGTGTCCGAGGCCGGGGCCTTGACCACCGACTGGTGCGCCGGGCCCTTGATGCCGAGGCTCAGGTTCTTGGCGAGGATCGTGCCGCGGTGGGTCCACGGGCCGAACGGTGACGTGCCGGTGGCGTACTCGACGTGGTAGTTCTCCGAGCGGGTGTCGTCCACCGAGTAGGTCAGGTAGTAGGTGCCGCCGCGCTGGAACACGAACGGCGCCTCCCGGAAGTTGGGCAGGCTGAGCGTGCGCACCTGGGTGGCGTCGAAGGAGATCATGTCGGCGTTCAGGCGCACCGCGTACGCAGACCCGTTGCCCCAGTACAGGTAGGACTGCCCGTCCGTGTCGTTGAAGACATGCGGGTCGATCATCTGCCCGCTGCGGAACCCGGCCGGCACCAGCGGCCGTCCGAGCGGATCGGTGAACGGGCCGGCCGGGCTGCTCGAGACGGCGACGCCGATGCTGGTCGCCGCGCTGAAGTAGAAGTAGTAGCGGCCGTCGCGGTGGGCGATCGTCGGCGCCCACGCCCGGTCGTCGGCCCAGCTGATCTGCGGTCCGAGGTCGAGGATCGTGCCGTGGTCGGTCCAGGTGGTCAGGTCGGCGGAGGAGAACGCCTTGAACCGGCTCCCGCTCCAGCCGTTGTAGCCGTCGGTCGTCGGATACAGGTAGTAGCGGCCGTTGAGGTAGGCGATGTTCGGGTCGGCGTAGAGGCCCTTGATCACCGGGCTGCGGCGGCCGGCGGCCCACGGCGCGGTGACGCGGAACGAGCTGTCCGCGGCGAAGGTTCCCGGGTTCGTCGTCGACGGGTCCAGCCACAGCTGGTTGTCCCGGTGCCGCAGGAAACGGCCGGGATAGTTGAACGACTCCAGACGCACCGAGCCGGTGGCGGAGCCGTCCCGTACGCAGAAGGTGGCGTCCGCGAGGAAGACCGGCGTGCCGGCGTTGGCCTCCAGCCGGATCCGGTAATCGCGGTGGCGCAGCCACATGCCGTTCGCGGCCTGGAACGACACGCAGCCGGCGCCGCCGGCCAGACCGGGAGTCACGGTGAAGGTCGCGTCGCTGCGAGCCTGGGCGGAACTGCCCGAGCTGACCGCCGCGATGCTGCCGAGGTAATCGGCGTGCCGCAGGTAGGCGCCGGGCACGTTGACCGACTGCAGCGACCGCGCGCCGGTGGGTATCTCCGCCGCGTAGGCGGGTGGTGCGGCGACGGCCGTGACCAGACCGGCGCCGAGAACGACGGTCGAGGCCCGGGCCACCAGTGTGCGGCCGCTGCGAGTCGGGGTCATCGGTCGATCACTCTCCGGACGGTGCGGTCAGGGTGACGCCGAGGCGCACCGGGGTGCCGAAGTTGGGGGTGCCGTCCGCGTTCCAGGTGAACTTCTGGGCGCGGGTGGACCGGTTCATGTCGCAGCCGCCACCGGCCGAGTCGTTGGCGTGGTAGACGATCCAGTCCTCGGTGCCGTCGGGGCTCTTGAAGAACCCGTTGTGGCCGGGGGCGAAGACCCCGTTGGCGTCGTTGCGCTGGAACACCGGGTTGGGGCTCTTGGTCCAGTGCGCCGGGTTCAGCGGGTCGGTGCCGGTCAGCGTGAGCAGGCCCAGCTTGTAGTCGGGGCCCCAGCAGGCGGACGCCGAGTAGACGACCATGACCTTGCCGTTGCGGTACAGCGGCTCGGGTCCCTCGTTGACCGGGTGGGTCTGCCGTTCCCAGGACAGGGTCGGCGAGCTGAGCCGGACCCGGGAGCCGGTGAGCGTCCACGGGTTGGTCAGGCGCTGGATGAAGTTGCTCTGCCCGTAGGAGCCGCCGGCGTTGTAGGTGCCCATCAGGTAGAGGTTGCTGCCGACCTTGAGCACGCTGGCGTCGAGCGCCCACTCGCTGCCCAGGTCGGCCTTGAACGTGTACGGGCCCATCGGGTCACTGCCGGCCGACTCCAGCACGTGCAGCCGCTGGGTGGGGTTGTAGTCGGAGACGTTCTGCCCGGCGGTGTAGTAGAAGTACCAGCGGCCGTTGATCAGATGGAACTCCGGCGCCCACATGTTGCAGCAGCCGTTCGGCCGCCCGGACAGGTTGAAGATCACCTGGTCGGGAGCGGTGGCGAGCCCGGCCAGCGTGGCCGACCGGCGCATCGTGATGGTCGAGTTCCACGTGGTGGTCGCCAGGTAGTAGTAGCCGTTGTGAACCTGCAGCCACGGGTCCGGGCCACCCCGCTTGATCGGGTTGGTGAAGGTGCCCGCCGCGCTGGTCAGCGGGATCAGCTGCCACTGCTGGTTCGCGCCGTCCAGGTCCTGATACTGCGAGACCCGGGCGCCGTCGGCGGTCGACCACTCCCAGACCTCCACGGCCTTGCCGCTGTTGCGGTTGATCAGCCGGACCAGGCCGCCGGCCGAGTCGGCGAGGCGGAACTGCTGCCGGGCGTCATTGCGGTCGGTGTTCTGCACGAGCTGGATGCCGTCGGCGGTGGTGGGCAGGTCGAGGACCTTGCCGCTGTGCACCGACTGCACCCGGTACCACCCACCGCCGGAGTCGAGGAACTTCCACTGCTGCCAGGCGCCGTCGTTACGGGTGTACTGGTTGATCGCGGCGCCGTCGCCGGTGGCCAGGTTGTAGACGTCCAGGGCCTTGCCGCTGTTGCGGTTGACCAGCACGTACGGGGTGCCGGGCGTGACCGTGGCGGCCTCGGCGGCGACCGGCACCGCGAGTATGCCGACGGTCATGAGCAGGGCCGCCGCCATCTTGGTGAAGCGCATGGTTCAGTCCCCTCAGTAGACGAACGGCCAGCCGGCGCTGTCGTACCCGATCAGATTGATGCCGAGCAGCGAGGCGCCGTTGTCGGCGTAGTAGTGGTAGACGAGCGCGTCGGCGTCGGAGTCGGCGAGCACGGCCTGATGGCCGGGGCCGTGGATGCTGCCGTGCCCGGCGAGGACCTGGGTGCCGCCGCCGGAGTTCATCGCGGTGCCGTTGCGGGCGACGTACGGTCCGGTGACGCTGGTGGAGCGGCCCACCATGACCCGGTAGGTGCTCGACGCGCCCTGGCAGCACCGGTCGAAGGACACCCACAGGTAGTAGTAGGAGCCGCGCTTGACGATGACCGGCGCCTCGATCGCGCCGCCGCCGCGCCCGGCGATGCTGTGCATCGTGCTGCCGGAGCGCTTGCCGGTCGCCGGGTCGAGCGGGATCAGCTTGATCCCGGACCAGAACGAGCCGAAGCTCAGCCACCACCGGCCGTCGGAGTCGACGAACAGGTTCGGGTCGATGGCGTTGAAGTTGTCCGAGGTGCGCGACTCGATCACCAGGCCCTGGTTGGTCCAGCTCCCGGAGGCGCCGGTGGTGCTGGTGGCCAGGAAGATCGCCGACCGGTTCGAGCCGAAGGTGGAGGCCGAGTAGTACAGCCAGTAGCGCCCGTCGCGGTAGGTGAGGTCCGGCGCCCACAGGTTGCGGCTGCCGGCGGTGTACGTGGTGGTCCAGGGCGCGCCGTTGGGGAAGACGGCGCCGGCGTTGCGGAACGCGGTGCGGTCGGTGGAGGTCTTCAGGGCGATGTTGTTGCCGGTGTGCGCCAGCAGATAGCCGCCGGTGGGGCGGCGCACGATCGTCGGGTCGTGCACGCCGACGTCACCGGTCACCACGCCCGGGTTCGGGTAGGCGGCCGGCGGGGTGGTGGGGGTCGCCGCCACGAGCGGGACGGCGGCCTGCGAGGTGCCGGTCGCCGACACCAGGCCGGTGGCCGCGACGAGCGCGAACCCGGCGGCCAGGACGGCCAGCCGGGTTCGCGATCGGGTGGGGGAAGCGGACGAGATCATGACGATCCTTCCGTGGGTGGCACTGCTGTGATCCGTCGCCGGTCGGGCTCAGGGGGATGACCGGCGTGTTACGGATCTGGGGACCCATCGATGTTCTCGTTAACAAATCGACGCGTCAAGATGTCGAAAACGATTTCTGTAACGGGTTTTAAGCGCCATTCTCATCGCCGACCGACGATGTTAGCGCAACCAGCCAATGCGGCAGCGATGAGTTTCGGCCGGATGGCGAGTCACTGCTGGTGGACTCGACACCCTACGGAGGACAACCATGACCACCGCACCGCAGAACCGCCCGCCCGTCGTGGACCTGGCCACCTGGCAGGCCGCCCGCGACGAGCTGCTGATCCGGGAGAAGGCGCACACCCGCGAGGGCGACGCCATCGCCGCCGCCCGCCGCCGGCTGCCGATGGTCGAGTTCGACGGGACCCTCCCGGTCGTCGGGCCGGACGGCCCGGTTCCGTTCATCGACCTGTTCCAGGGCCGCGACGAGCTCATCGTCTACAAGCACATGTGGTACGACGGCGCCCCGCACCAGGGCCAGTGCGAGGGCTGCACCACCGCGGCCTGGCATCTGCGGGACGCGGTCTACCTCAACGCCCGCGGCGTCTCGTTCGCCATCCTGACCACCGGCGCGTGGCCGGAGGTCGCCGCCTTCGTCGAGTTCATGGGCTACACCCAGCCGTGGTACTCGGTGCGCGGCGTGGACGCGCCGGTCGGCAACGACATGGGCCACCTCACCAGCTATCTGCGCGACGGTGACCGCACGTTCCTCACCTACTCCACGACCGGCCGCGGCAACGAGGTGATCAACCCGACCTTCGGCCTGCTCGACATGACACCGTACGGCCGCGGCGAGGCGTGGGAGGACAAGCCCGAGGGCTGGCCGAAGGGCGGCAACGCCTGCTGGTACTGGCGCTCGGACGCGGACGGCAACCCCACCTGGGGCCCGGACAGCCGCCCGGTGCCGCAGTGGACCCGCCCCGGCGCGACCCCGGAGGAGACCCTCGGCCGCACGGGCGCCCACCACTGATGAGCGGAGGCCGGTTGCCCGTCGCGGGCAACCGGCCGCTCACCGGCCCGCGTGGTCCCGCGCGTAGTGGGCGCGGAGCAGGTCCGTGCCCCAGTCGTCGCGCAGGTGCCGCCACACCGAGTGCGCGTGGTTCGCGTCGTCCTGGGTGTTGTCGTACTCGATCAGGAAGTCCGGGCCGCGCACGCAGTAGTAGTGGCCGAGACCGACCTCGGTCGGCCCGGCCCAGGCGAAACTGATCAGATCGAGGCCGGCGGCCTCGGCGTCGTGCCAGCACCTTTCGGCGTACGGGGCGGGCGCACGATCCAGGTAGCGGCGCACCAGCCGGTCCAGAGTCTTCTGCTGTGCCGGCCGCAGCAGACCACGGCTGATGCCCTCGGGCAGCAGCGCCGGGTCAGCGACCGGGTCGTAACGGGTGAGGATGTCGTCGGGCGCGACGTCGGCGCTGACACCGAGGGTCCGCTGGTCCTCGTCGAAGCTCTCCGCGAGTTCACGTGCCAGGTCCTCCTCGGGTCCGAGGATGCGCCGCCCGGCCATCGGCCCGCGGTGGATCAGGGCCGGCTCGGAGCCGATGAAGTGCGGCGTGTACGTCACCCCGCCCGAGGCGACGATGACGTGCACCGCCAGGTGGTGGCCGTTGATCCGCCAGCCCCACGGCTCGCCGCTCTCCGGATCGCCGAGCAGCCGCAGCCAGTACCGGTCCCCGGTCGGCGGCGAGCCGGTCACCAGTTCCCGCCGCACCCGCTCCACCTCGATCGCGCCGACCGCGAGATCGCCGCCGTCCGGCGAGTGCGCGGACCGCAGCAGCTCCACGGCCAGGCCGTGCTGGGCCGCGCTGAAGTCCTCCATCGGCAGCCCGGGACGGTCGCCCGGCAGATAGGTCCACTGCCGCAGGTCCGGATCGGCGAGGTCGCCGCGCACCAGTTCCCGCTGCCGGCTGTCCAGCGCCGCCAGCAGCGCCAGGGCACACCGGGCGGCCTCGCTTCCGGGTTTCGTCATCGTCGCTCCCTCGAAGAGTCGCTACCCCGATCTTCCCCCTCCGGCGAGGCGGAGCTCTCGGCTGGTCAGGGGAATGCGGTGAGGAGCAGGTAGGCGGCGGACGCGGCGCCGGCGGCCGCGGCGCCGTAGCACACGGTGGCTATCGCCGGGTCGTACCGGCGCAGGCGCAAGGCGTGCTCGACGGTGAAACGCAGCCGGTGGGCGGCGTGCACCAGCGCGAGCGCGCAGACCCCGAACAGGGCGAGCCGGGTCAGCGGGTGGCGCAGCACGGCGAACAGGTGGTCGTGGTCGGGCGGCGCCACCCAGCCCAGCGGGACGGCCACCCCGAAGAGCACCAGCAGCACCGGCAGGATCAGCGCGGCCACCACGCCGCCCGCGCTGAACATCAGCCAGACGAACGGCTCCGGCGTGACCCGGTGCGGCGCGGTCATGACAGCACCAGCCAGGCGAGGAACGCGGTCACGGCCAGCCAGCCGAGGTAGACGCCGGCCAGGATCAGGCGCGACGGGACCCGCCGGCCGCGCAGCCGCACGACCATGGCGCGCGGCGTCAGGTTGGCGAAGGTGACGGCGTGCAACAGCACGAAGGCGAGCGCGACCAGGTTCACCGCGATCACGGCGGGGCGGGCCAGGGCGTCGAGGAAGCTGTCGTACGCGGCCGGGCCGCGCGCCACCGCCCGTACCAGAAGGAGCAGTTCCACGACGAACAGCGCTACGAACGCGCTGGAGAGCTCGCGCACCAGGAAGATCGCGTACGAGCGCCGGTGCGCCCACCAGAGCAGGGGCATCCGACGGCGGTAGTACCTCGCCTCCAGCGGGGAGATCATCGCGACCGCCAGGGCAGGAGCAGGTTCTTCACCGCTTCCTGGGCGGCGGCCAGTTTCGCCTGCTGGATCGCGCCGGCCGGGTCGACGCCCTTGGGGCAGGCCGTGGAGCACTCGCCGACGAACGTGCAGTCCCAGACGCCGTCCGGCTGGGCCAGGATGGTGAGCCGTTCCCGGTCGCCCTCGTCGCGCGAGTCGAGGTCGTAACGGTGCGCCAGCGCGATCGCCGCCGGGCCGACGAACGAGCCGTCCAGTCCGTAGACCGGGCAGGCCGCGTAGCAGAGCATGCAGTTGATACACATGCTGAACTGCTTGAACTCGTCGAGCTGGGCCGGCGTCTGCAGGTACTCGCCGTCCTCGACCGGCTTCTCGACCTCGCGGATCAGCCACGGCTTGACGCTGCCCAGCTTGTGCATGAAGTCGGTCAGGTCGACGACCAGGTCGCGGATCACCGGGAAGTTGGCGAGCGGTTCGATCCGGACCGGGCCCGGCGCCAGGTCGGACAGGAAGGTCGCGCAGCTCAGCTTCGGCTCGCCGTCGACCATCATGCCGCAGCTGCCGCAGATGCCCATCCGGCACGACCACCGGTACGACAGCGTGCCGTCCAGCTCGTCCTTGATGTAGTTCAGCCCGTCCAGGACCGCCCAATCGGGGCGCAGCGGCACGTCGTAGTCGACGAGCGCCGGTTCGGTCTCCTCGTCGTCCGGCCGGTACCGGGCCACCCGCAGCGTGATCTGCTCCATGTCACCTCCCGTAGACCCGTTTGCCGGGCGGCCAGCGGGTGATGGTCACCGGCAGGTACGACACCCGCGGCGACCCGTCGGCCTCGCGGTGCGCCAGCGAATGGGCGAGGAACCGGCGGTCGTCACGTTCGGGAAAGTCCGTGCGCTGGTGCGCGCCCCGCGACTCCTCCCGGCGCAGCGCGCTGTGCACGATGCACTCGGCCAGCTCCAGCATCCCGGCGAGTTCCAGGCCGGCCACCCGTTCGGTGTTGAAACGGTGACTGGTGTCGTCGACCGCCGCGGTGACCGCGCGTTCCTTGAGTTCCCGCAGCTCGTCGGCCGCCTTGGTGAGGCTGTCGCCGTCCCGGTAGATCCCGGCCGCGTCCTCCAGGATCGCCTGCATCCGGGTGCGGATGCCGGAGATCCGGTCCGGGCCGTCGATGCGGCGCAGCAGGTCCTCGTCGAGGCGGCGGCGTTCGTCGTCGCCCTGCAACTCCACGATCGGCGGCGGGGGCGGGGCGTCCACGGCGTACTCCGCGGCGGCGCGCCCGGCGCGGGCGCCGAACACCAGGCATTCCGGCAGCGAGTTGGAGCCGAGCCGGTTCGCGCCGTTGATGCTCACGCAGGCGGTCTCACCGGCGGCGAACAGGCCGTCCAGGCCGGTCGCGCCCTCCGGATCGGTGTGGATGCCGCCCATCATGTAGTGCACGACCGGCCGCACCGGGACCAGCTCGTGGACCGGGTCGATGCGCTCGTAGCCGCGGCACAGCTCGCGCACCATCGGCAGTTTCGCGTCGATCGTGCGCTCGCCGAGGTGGCGCAGGTCCAGGTGCACCACCGGCCCGTACGGTGAGCTGATCGTGCGGCCCCGCTCCATCTCGTGCACGAACGCCTGCGACAGCCGGTCCCGCGGGCCCAGCTCCATGCTGCGCAGCACCGGGCCGGGCTCGGGTCTGCCGAGGTCGTAGTCCTGCAGGTAGCGGTAGCCGTCCTTGTTGAGCAGCCAGCCGCCCTCGGCACGGGCGGCCTCGGTGATCAGGATGCCGGTGAACGGCAGTCCGGTCGGGTGGTACTGGACGAACTCCATGTCCTTGAGCGGCGCGCCGGCCCGGTAGGCCAGGGCCATCCCGTCGCCGGTCTTGATGGCGGCGTTCGTGGTGAAGGGAAAGACCCGCCCGCCGCCGCCGGTGGCGATCACCACGGCCCGGCCGGTGATGGTCTCGATCAGGCCGGACATCAGCTCCAGCGCGACCACCCCGCAGACCCGGCCGTCGTCGACGAGCAGGCGGCTGGCGTACCACTCGTCGTACCTGGTGATGGTGGGGTGTTTCAGGGAGGTCTGGAAGAGCGTGTGCAGCAGGTGGAAGCCGGTCTTGTCGGCGGCGAACCAGGTGCGCTTCTTCTTCATGCCGCCGAAGGCGCGCACCGCGACGTGCCCGTCCGGTTCGCGGCTCCACGGGCAGCCCCAGTGCTCCAGGCGCAGCAGTTCGCGCGGGGCCTCGGCGACGAAGGTCTCCACCGCGTCCTGGTCGCAGAGCCAGTCGCCGCCGGAGATCGTGTCGTAGGCGTGCTCGTCGAGACTGTCCTCGACGCTGATCGCACCGGCGGCGCCGCCCTCGGCCGAGACGGTGTGGCTGCGCATCGGGTAGACCTTGGACACGAGCGCGATGTCGAGGCCGGGCGCGCTCTCCGCCACGGCGATGGCAGCACGCAGCCCGGCTCCGCCCGCACCGACGATGACGACGTCGTGAGACAGGCTCATCGGCTCTCCTCCCGCTGCGGCGTCAGACGGGGTGTTCGGAGTGCTCGTCGGAGAGCACCCGGTGCCGGCGGCCGTGCCGGATCGCCTGGGTGGTGACCGTGCCGTCGTGGTATTCGTGCCGGGTGCGCCGGCAGCCGCAGGAGTAGGAGAGGTCGTAGACGACGAGGCCCTCGCCGTCGCTGTCGCGGTAGCAGTCACCCCCGACGAACTTGCCGCACGGGGCCTGCTCGGGCTCGAACGAGGACCGGGAACCGACTATGTCGACCTCCATCGAGGGACTCGGTCAGTCCAGACTCCCACCACGCGAACATGAACAGAAGACGCGCGCAGACCTGATCGCATGCACAACCTTGCATAGCGTAGCCGCGCGACCACGTTCGGGTCATGATCCTCTTGGTCGAGGCCCGTCCATGGATTACGTTGGGGTGGGCCGGCGAGGTCGGCACCGAGCACGACACGTCTCGGAGGAGGTTCCGCATTCTCGGCGACTCGGAGAGTGTGATGACGCCTTACCTGCAGCCGCGCGTCGACGGTGATCTGCGGTCCCTTGTGGAGGACCACGCCTGGCTCCACCAGCTCGTCGACGCGCTCGGCTCACCGGTGAACGTGGTGCTGCCCGACCAGCTGGTGCGCAACGTGCAGCGGTTCCGCGAGGTCTACCGGACGCACCACCTGAGCGGGGGCATCTTCTTCGCGCACAAGGCGAACCGGTCGCACGCCCTGGTCCGGGCCCTCGCCGCCGTGGACGCGGGCATCGACGTGGCCTCACTCGGTGAGCTGCAGCACGCTCTCGCGTCGGGTTTCGGCCCGTCGCGGATCATGGCGACCGGTCCCAAGAGCCGCGAGTTCCTGTGGCTGGCGGCTCGGACCGGGGTGACCGTCAACGTCGACTCGGTGGCCGAGCTGACCGAGCTCGCCGGCATCATCGCCGCCCACCGGCTGCCCCGGGTCACCGTGCTGGCCCGGCTCTCCGGCTTCGTCGCGGCCGGGGCGAACGTGATGACCCGCACCAGCCGCTTCGGCATCCCGGCCGGCAACCTCGGCATGCTCTGGGAGACCCTCGCCAAGCACCGCGACGAGCTGGACTTCGCCGGCGTGGCCTACCACCTCGACACGGTCGGCCTGCCGGAGAAGGCCGCCGCGCTGGAGAGCTGCCTGCAGGCGATGGACGAGGCCGGCGCGCAGGGGCTGCGGCCGCGCGCGGTGGACGTCGGCGGCGGCTTCGGCGTCAGCTATCTGGCCGACGAGCGGCAGTGGGACGCCTGGACCACCGAGCTGACCGGCGCCGTGCTCGGCAAGCGGCCGCCGATGACCTGGAACAACCATGGGTACGGCCTGCGCAACGAGGGCGGCAAGATCCGCGGCACGCTCAGCGCCTACCCGGGCTACCGGCCGACCGCCGGACCGGCCTATCTGGACCGGTTGCTCACCACCGCGTCCACGGCGCACCGGCGACCGTTGGGCACCCTCCTGCTGGACAGCCTCTACGACCTGCACGTCGAACCGGGCCGGGCACTGCTCGACCAGTGCGGCGCCGTCGTGATGCGGGTGGCCGAGGTCCGCGACGACGGCTACGGCGAGACCCTGGTCCGGCTCGCGGGCAACGGCGGCGACGTCGCGCTGGAGCAGCACGGCGTACTGATGGACCCGGTGCTGCTCAGCCGGGGGCGGCCCGCCGAGGCCGTACCGATCGGGGTCTTCCTGACCGGGAATCTCTGCCTGGAGGCCGACCTGCTCACCCGGCGCAAGGTCTTCCTGCCGCACCGGCCGAGCCCCGGCGACCTGCTGGTCTTCGTCAACACCGGCGGCTATCTCATGGACTTCAGCGCGGGACAGGCGCTGATGCAACCCAGCGCCCGCACCGTGGCCGCCCACCGGCGGCACGGCGGCTGGCGGTGGTGCCTGGACGAGCAGTTCTGGCCCGTCGAGGACCGGGAGGAGACCCAGTGAGGTACGACAACGTCACCGACGTCATCGGCAACACGCCACTGGTGCGCATCGACGCGGCTGTGCACGGCCTTCGCAACATCGACCTGTACGCCAAGATGGAGCTGTTCAACCCGTTCGGCTCGGTCAAGGACCGGGCCGCCTGGAACATGGTCCGCGACCGGATCGCCGGAGCCGCCGAGCGCGACGAGACGGTGGTCGAGCTCTCCAGCGGCAACACCGCCAAGGCGCTCGCCGTGATCGCCGGGATGTACGGCCTGCCGTTCCGCAGCGTCACCAACCGGATGAAGGTGCCCGAGGTCAAGGACCTGCTGCTCCTGCTCGGCGCGCAGATCGACGAGCTGCCGGGGCAGTCGGAGTGCCTGGACCCGACCGACACCGACGACCCGCTCACCCGGATGTACCACACGGTGTCCGCGGCCGGCGGCGGCTACCTGCACACCGACCAGTACTTCAACGACCTCAACGTCGAGGCGCACGCGACCGGCACCGGCCCGGAGATCATCGCCGACCTGGACGGCCGGGCCCCCGACTACTTCATCGCGTGCGTCGGCACCGCCGGCTCGTCCACCGGGGTGGCCCGGGTACTGCGCCGCCACGACCCGGGCGTGACGGTGGTCGGTCTGGTCGCCGAGAAGTCCGACCTCATCCCGGGCATCCGCAACATCGACGAGGTGCACGAGGTCGGGCTCTTCGACCCCGGCGTCTACGACGCCATCGAAGCGGTCAGCTCGGACGAGGCGATCGACGGCCTGCTCACTCTGGTACGCCGGTGCGGAACCCTCGCCGGCCCCACCGGCGGAGGCGCGTACCAGGGTGCCGTCCGCTACCTGCGCAGGATCGACGCCGAGCTGACCGAACGCCGCACCGCGGTGTTCATCGTCTGCGACCGCGTCGAGATCTACCTGAGCTATCTGAAGGAGCGCCGGCCCGAGCTGTTCGCCCAGCCGGCCCGCGCCCACTCGCTGCGCACCCTCACCGGCGACGACCTCGCGGCGGCCCGCACCATCGGCGTCGACGACGCGCAGGAGTGGATCGACAAGGAGGATCCCCTGGTCGTGGACCTGCGCAGCCCGTTCGCCTACCGGGCGCTGCACATCGACCGGTCGATCAACATCGTCGACGACCTGTTCGGCGAGATGCTGCACGGCGGCCTGCCGTTCGGCCGGCAGCGCCCGGTCCTGCTGGTCTGCCCGGTGGGGGAGAAGTCGGCCCGCTACGCCGCCCTGCTCACCCGGATGGGCCACCAGGACGCCCGCTCGCTGGATGGCGGCGTCATCGCCTGGCGTGACGCCGGAGCTCCGCTGGTGAGGGACTGATCATGACGGTGCTGTCCGTGCTCCCCGACGAGTTGCGGGTCTGGCAGGCGCCGCTGCGCGACGAGTTCCCGATCATCGCGGCGAACCCGGGCCTGGCCTACCTGGACAGCGCGGCGACCGCACAGAAACCGCAGGCCGTGCTGGACGCCGTGCAGACCTACCTGACCACCGGCAACGCGAACGCCGGGCGCGGCACCTACCCGTGGGCCAACCGGACGACCGCGCTCATCGAGCACGCCCGGGACCGGCTGCGCGCCTTCCTCGGCGATCCGGAGCCGGACCGCTCGGGCGTGCACTTCGTCAGCGGGACGACCGAGGGGCTGCGCGCGATCGCCCGGGATTGGCTGGCCGGGGTGCTGCGCGACGGCGACGAGATCATCGTGCCGTTCGCCGACCACGCCGCGAACACCGAACCGTGGCAGGAGGCGGTGCGGTTGCTCGCCGGCCGGGGTGTGCGGGTGCATATCCGGTCGATGCCGTACGACCCGGCACACGACTACGACAACGCCCGGCTGGCCGCGATGATCACCGAGCGGACCCGGTTCATCGCCACCACCCACGTGCACCACGTCTACGGCGGGGACATGAACGTGTCCCGGATCCGGGCGGTGGCCGGCCCGGACGTGGTGATCTGCCTCGACGCCGCGCAGGGGGTCGGGCACCTGCCCCTGTCGGTGGCCGAGCTCGACGTCGACTTCGTGGTCTTCTCCGGGCACAAGGCGATGGCGCTGCCCGGCACCGGCGCGGTCTGGGCGCGCAACCGGCGCGGCCCGCGGTTCGAGCCGGCCGGCTGGAGCGGTACGCCGAACACCGCCGGGATCGTCAGCCTGACCGCGGCGCTGGACTGGCTGGAAAGGGCCGGCGTGGACCGGATCGAGCGGTGGACCGTCGCGCTCGGCGCCCGGCTCACCGACGGGCTGCGGCGGCTCCCGGCATATGAGGTGCTCGGCTGTCAGCGCAGCCTGGCCGCCGACTCGGTGGTGCAGCAGCGGCACGGCATCGTCACCTTCCGGCACCGCCGGATCGGGTCGAACGATCTCGGGTTCATCCTGGCCGCGGAGGGCTTCATGGTTCGCGCCGACGGGCACTGCCAGGCGGAGCAGGGCGAGGAGACCGCTTCGGTACGGGTCAGCGTGCACGTGTACAACACGGTGGAGGAGATCGACCGCCTGCTGGAGTTGCTGGAGCGACTCGACGCCGAAGCCTGAGTTGCTGAAAACGAATTCCGTTACAGTGTGGTCCGTGGCGTCCCGATCTTCTGCTGTGCCGGCCCTCGACCGGGTGATCGTCGACCGCTGGCGCGGCTCCTGGGACGAGGTGATGGCCGGCTTCCTGCCCGGCGCGCAGAGCTGCGAGGCCGCGCTGCTGGCCGTGGCCGAGGCCGTCTGCGGCGGCGCGCCCGCCCGGGTGCTCGACCTCGGCGGCGGTCCCGGCGTCTTCGCCGAGCGGATGGCCGCCCGGTGGCCGAACGCCGGCGTCGGCATGGTCGACCTCGACCCGGTGCTGCTCGCCCTCGCCGCCACCGGCGCCGGCGGCCGGATCAGCGTGCATCGCGCCGACCTGCAGAGCGGCTGGCCGGACGTGGTCGCCGCCGGCGGGCCCTACGACCTGCTGACCGCGGTGATGACCATCCACTACCTCGCCGCCGACCGGGCGCTCGCCCTCTACCGGGCCGCCCGCCGGCTGCTGCGCCCCGGCGGCCTGCTGCTGGTCGCCGACCTGATGCCGGAGCCCGGCCTGGACGGCGTGACGGGCCGGCTGCACCCGGCCGCGGACGAGGCCGCCGCCGGCCTGGCCTGGACGCGCTGGTGGGACGACCTGCGCGCCGACGGCGCGCTGCGGGCCCTGATGCGGGAACGGCAGACGGTCTTCGGCGACCGGATCCCCGCCGAGTTCACCCCGAGTGTGAGCTGGCACCGCGACGCGGCCCGCGAGGCCGGATTCGCCGAGGCCGGCGTCGTGTGGCGATGGGGCGCGCACGCCGCGCTGGCCGCCGTGGCGTGACGGCACGCAGTGAGCACATGCTCACCCATGCATAATTGCCGGGACCGCCGCGGCGCCCGCGCCGCCCAACCCGTGACGGAGCCGCACCCGTGAAGCCAACACCGCCCGCGACCCGCAGCACCCGCCAGCGAGGCGAGGTCATGGCACTGCTGCAGGAGATGGACGGGGCGCGCAGCGCTCAGCAGCTGCACATGATGCTGCGCGAGCGCGGCGCCAAGGTGGGCCTGACCACGGTGTACCGCACGTTGCAGCTGCTGGTCGACGCCGGCGACGCCGACGCCACCCGGCTGCCCGGCGGCGAGCAGCTGTTCCGGCTGTGCAGCCGGACCCATCATCACCACCTGGTCTGCCGCGACTGCGGCAAGACCGTCGAGGTGGCCGGCCCGGCGGTCGAGCGGTGGGCCGACCAGGTCGCCACCGACAACGGTTTCACCGACGTCAGCCACACCATCGAGATCTTCGGCACCTGCCGGGACTGCGCCGCACGCTGAGGGCCCGCCCCGATCGGAAACCGGAGCGGGCCCTCTGCGTCGTTGCTACTGAACGGCGCCGATCAGCACGGAGCCGTTGCCGACGACCGCACCCTGGTCGGTGACCAGGCTCATCCGGCCGAACAGGTTACGACCCTCCTGCGGCGCGGCGGCCGCCGTGACCGAGCCGGTCACCGTGGTGCTCTGCCCGGCGTTCAGGACCACCGGGGTGGCCGGAACCGCGACGTTGCCCAGCGAGCCGCTGAAGAAGACGTCCAGGTAGTCGTACTCCGTGGTGCCGCTCGGCACGGCGTAACCGTCGACCACGACCGTGTAGGTGCCGGCCGCCGGGTTGACGATGGAGACCGACTCCTCCGAGTCGCCGTCGGCGTCCTGCCCGACGACCGCGCCGTTGAGCTGCACGGTCAGGTCCAGGTCGGCGGCCGGGTCGCTGACGTTGCCGATCGACACGTCGAGCCGCTGCGCGCCGGCCGGGACCGCGACCTCGTACTGCTGCGAGGCGCCGTTGGCGATGGTGGGCCGCTTGCTGGCCGCGCTGCCCAGCGCGCCGCCCTTCGGGATCACCGTGACCGGGCCGAACTTGTTGGTGACCGTCCAGCTCACCGGGGTCGGCTGACCCGCGGTGACGCTCGGCAGCTCCACCGTCGCCGGCTCCACGGCCACGCCCTGGACGCGGGCGGTCACCTGGAACGGGTTGTTCAGCACCGGCGAGGTCCGCCGCGACTCCACCTCGAGCTCCCACACACCGGGGATCGGGTTCTCGTAGGACCGCTCCGACGGCTTGCACGCCGAGGTGTCCGACGGGTCCGAGAAGTTGGTGTAGCAGAGCGGGGTCGAGGTCGGGTCGGCCGGGACACCCCACGGGTTGATCGCGATGAAGCGGGTCTGCGAGCCCGTCGCGATGCCGGACAGGTTGACCTGCAGCGCCGCCGCGCCCTCCGGCACGGTCACGAAGAACGACGTGGTCGAGTTGCGGTCCACGGTGCCCTCGAACGTCGACGCGAACGACGGCTTCGCCGGCACCGTCGAGGTGATCACGGTGTTCATCACCTCGAAGTCGACCGTGCTGGTCGCCGGGTCGTCGACCCGCAGCATCGCGCTGTTGAGACCGGTCTTCGCGGCGACGGTGACCGGGATGGTGACGGCCTTGTTCAGCGGCAGCGAGACGCTGCCCGCGGAGCGGAAGGAGCTGTCACCGGTCCAGGTCAGCCGGTGCGTGACGTTGCGGTCCGGCCCGGACGTACGCGTGATCTTGACGTTGTAGACCTTGCTGGTGCCGGCGCGCTGGCCGCCCTCACCCGCCGCGCACCGGTTGTAGATGCCGGTGCCCCGGTTCGGCGTGGCGAACAGCTCGGAGAACGGCGTGCAGACCGGCGCCGACGCGGTGTAGTTGCGGGTCTGCACGTTCTTCGACAGCAGGTCCCACGCGCCGTTGACGTCCATCAGGCCGTTGCCCTGCCCGGTGACGGGGACGCCGGGGATCCGGTCGGCCGAGGTGTACAGCGCCCGGCGCAGCTGCGCCGGGGTGACACCCCGGTCGGTGGCGAACGCGGCCGACAGCAGCAGCGCCGCCGCGCCGGCGGCCTGCGGCGAGGCCATCGACGTGCCGTTGAACATGGCCAGGCCGATCGGCAGGGTGTAGCCCGCCTCGGCCAGGTCGGGCTCCTTGATCCAGGTGTTCACCGTGGAGATCGCCGAGCCGGGGGCGGAGATGTTCGGCTTGAAGCCGCCGTCCTCACGCGGGCCCCGCGAGGAGAACGGGAACAGCGACATCGGCGTGCGCACCACCGAGCCGTAGTTCGCCAGCCAGGTGTCCTTGCTGACGCTGGCGGCGACGCTGACCACGTCGGAGGCGACCGACGGGTCACCGATGGTGTTCACACCCGGGCCGGAGTTGCCGGCCGAGATGAACATCTGCACGCCGTAGTCGTTGATCAGGCGGTTGTAGAGCTGCGCCCGCGCGTTGCTGCCGTCGTTGAGCGCGGGCAGGCCACCGATCGACATGTTGATCACGTCGACGCCCCGGTTGACCACCAGGTCGACCATGCCGGTGGTCAGCGCGGCCGCGGTGCAGCCACCGCCCCACGAGCAGGCGCGCGCGGAGACCAGCTTGGCGCCCGGCGCCTGGCCGTCGAACGCGGCGTTGCCGAGCATGTCGTTCGCGGCGGTGATGCCGGCGACGTGCGAGCCGTGCGTGCTCTCCGAGATGCCGATGTTGACGAAGTCGGCGACCTGGTCGAGGCCGGCCGGCGTCAGGTCGACGTCCTCGCGGAACTCGACCACGAACGGCATGCGCTCGGCGATCGGCGTCTCCGGGTTGTCGGTGCCGAAGTGGCCGACGTCGAACTTCTCCTTGTACGGCCGCATCACGGCGTCGTCGGTGAAGTTGCGGTTCTGGTTGGTGTCGACCCGGATGTCGTGGCTGGCCGGGTCGTACAGGATGCCGAAGACGTCGGTGGTGTCGCCGTCGCGGTTCACGTCACCGGCCGGGTCGCTGGCCGCGGTGATCGACTCGGAGAACGTGTTGAACAGGTACGTTCCGGCCGGCACCTGGTAGGTGGCCGGCGGCGCGCTGAGCATCGGGCGCCAGGTCCGGTCGTTCTCCAGCAGCGGGTCGGTGGCGGTCACCCAGTCGACGATCTTGCGCTCGCCGGTCGAGGTCGTCTTCAGCGCCGGGTTCTCCAGGTCCACACCGGAGTCCATGATGCCGATCGTGACGCCGCGCCCGTCCCAGGTGGGGTGCTTGCGCTTGAACTCCACCGAGCCGATCTCGGAGGTCGGCATGTACGGGTTCGCCGCCGGCGTGCTCGGGTCCGGCCCGGGCAGCGTCGCCGCCTGCCGGGCCGCGGCACGCGTGCCGCGGTCGGCCGCCGGGTCGGGCAGCTTGATCGTCTCGTCCAGGTCGATCGCGGCGACACCGGGCAGGGCGGCGGTGCGCTCCACATTGGTGGTCGGCACCTGCGCCAGAACGTACCCGACCTTGTCGAATCGGCGGGCGACCGTGCCGCCGAGCCGCTCGACGTCGTCAGCCACGTCATCCGCCTGACCGGAATCGGTCGCGATGATGACGGTGACGTTGCGCTTGCCGCCCTGCCGGGCCTCGGCCAGCAGGTCGGCGTCGTGCGCGCCGAGCGTCTCGGACGGGGTGTCCTTGGGCGTATCGCCTGGCTCGGCGACCGGGCTCGGCGCCGCCGGCTCGGCCACCGCCGGGGTGGCGGCGCCGAGAACGGCGAGGCCCAGGACGGAGACGGCGGCCAAAGACCGCCGTCTCCAGGTGAGTCGGTGCTTCACGGTGGGGTCCTCCGCGGGAACGGCGCCCGCAAGGGTGGCGGGCGCATTGTGCGGATCTTCTCCGGACCGTGATGATGCAGTCACTACAGTCGATGCTTTCGATACCTTGCTGTTATATATGTAGATGGCCCGATTGGGCCATCCGGGCGTCAGGCGCCCTTGACCCAGTCGAGGCTGAAGCGGCTGAAATAGATGCCGCCGGTGTTGCCGACCTCGTAAAGGTTGCCGATCTGCCCGTTGCCGAGCACCGCCATGGTCGAGTAACCGGCACCGCCCGGTTTGATCAGCGCCCGGGCCGGCCAGCTCGCCCCGTCGTCGGTGGACAGCCGGACGGTGAGGTCGCTGCGCCCGTTCGGGTTCGCGTTGTTGCTGAACAGCGCCGTACGGCTGCGGGACGGCGCCCCGTTCGCCCCGACGTCGGCCGGGCGCAGGTAGGAGATCTCGTCGGCGTTGCACAGTGGATCGGGCAGCGCGGCGCTGGCCGTGGCCGCTCCGAACGTGGCCGCGCCGTCGGTGGACGTGGCGTAGTACCGGCTGCGGACGGAGTTGTGCCGCATGTTCTGCACGACGGCACCGGTGCCCCGCTCGACGGCCTTGCTCTCGTTGATGTTCGCGCCGGCCGACCCGCCGCGCCGCCAGGTCACGCCGTGGTCGTCGCTGTAGATGTCGGCGGCGTGGCTGGTGCCCGCCGCGTCGCGGTAGGCGATCGGCTGGATCAGGCGGCCGGTGCTGGTCTGGATGCCGTGCCCGGAGGAGAAGAACACCTGCTGCCAGGCCGGGTCCTTGACGGCCGGGTTCAGCTCCACCGGGGCGCTCCAGGTGGCGCCGTGGTCACGGCTGCTGATGTATTGCAGGCGCAGGCTGTTCGGGTCGGTGGCGGAGTTGCTGCCCGAGGACCCGGACCAGAAGCTGATGCCGGGCCGGTTGGAGTAGGTGAAGAAGCAGTAGACGGTGCCGGTGACCCGGTCCACCAGCAGGCTCGGGTCGCCCGCGCCCTCCCGGGTGGTGGCCGGGGCGTGGATGACGCGCGGTGACTCGAAGGTGCGGCCCCCGTCGGTGCTGCGCAGCATGGCGATCTGGATGTTGTTGGTGCCGCCGCCCAGGTCGTAGGAGCCGTCGACCCGGGCGTCCGCGACCGCGATGACGGTGCCGTTGTTGGTGACCGCCATGCCGGGGATGCGCACCGAGGCCACCGTGCCGTCGTAGCGGCCGTTCGGGCCGTTGAGGCCGCGGATGACGGTCTGCGTGGTCAGCAGCGTCGTGGTGTTCAGCTGCGGGGTTCCGGTGGCCAGGCCGCATCCGGCGGTGCCGCGCTGGGTGGTGTCGAAGCCGGGAGCGGTGATCCGCAGCGAGTACGGCGTACCGGCCGGGACCGTCCAGTGGTGCAGGTGGTTGCCGCCCGCCGCCACCGTCGTGGTCCACGGCGAGTTGGTGCGGCCCGGCCAGGTCACGGTGAAGGCGCGGGCCGTCGTGGTGCGGTTCTCCAGGGTCAGCTGCAGCCGCCCGGCCGTGCAGTCGTAACCGGTCAGTGCCGACATGCCGGTGCCGCAGTGGAAGATGCCGGCGGCGGTGTCGTCCAGCCCCGTCGCGGTGGTGGTGCGCAGGCTGTAGGCGGTGCCGGCGGCCAGTGTCCAGTACAGCTGGGCGCTGCTGCCGGCGGCGACGGTCCGGGTCCACGGTGAGCCGGTGCGCCCGGCCCAGCTGACGGTGAAGGTCTGGGTGCTGGTGCTGCGGTTGTCGAGCAGCAGGGTGAGCCGGCCGGTGGTGCAGTCGGCGCCGGCGGTCGCCGTCACGCCGGCGGGCGCGGCGGCTTGAGCGGGCGTAGCCGGGGAGATCGCGGCGAGGCCGAGAACGGCCGCCAACACGGTCATGGCGCGAAGCACGAGGGTCCTTTCGCGGGGGAATGACGTCAGACGTCTGACAACCACCGACCGTAGAGTGGCGCGCTTCGAGCCGTCAAGAGAGCGATCGATGCGACCCTCCTCGATCGCCGGGCCGGCCCGGGTGCGGACGCAAGCGGCGGGCCGCCGCGCGCAGGCGCGGCCAGCGGTCGCTCGGCGGGACGACCTCGGCGTGGGGCAGCGCTGACTCCATGTCGCGCCGGGCCAGTCGGATGGCCAGCACCACTGCCAACATGTCCATGATGTCCTCCTCTGTCTGCCGTTAACGGTCACGTGACCGTTAACGGCAGTCTCGGGCATGTGCCGGGGGAAGGGCAACCGGTAAACGGATTACGATGCGGAGATCGTGGAAACCGAACCTCAGGACACCGCTGCGAACGCCGCCAAGCGGGTGACGCTGCGCGACGTGGCGCGTCTGGCGGGCGTCTCCCACCAGACCGTGTCCCGGGCCATCAACGACAAGGGCGAGATCGACCCCGAGACCCGCCGCCGGGTGCTCGACGCGGCCCGGCAGTTGCGCTACCGGCCCTCCAGGTTCGCCCGCGGTCTGGTCCGGCCGGACACCACCACCGTCGGCCTGATCGTGGGTGACGTGGTGAACCCGTTCTTCCCCGAGCTGATCGCCGGAGTCATCGACGCGGCCGAGCAGCGCGGCTGGAAGACCCTGATCAGTACGACGCAGTACGACACCGCCCGCGAACCCGACCTGCTGCGCTCACTCGCCGGCCAGGTGGACGCCTTGATCGGCTACCTGTTCCAGCCCGAGGACGTGATCGCGACCGCGGTCGAGGGCACCCCGCTGGTCGTGATGAGCCGGCGACCGCGCGATCCGGCCTTCGGCGGTGTCGACATCGACGTGCGGACCGGCGTGCGGGCTGCCGTCGAGCACCTGGTGTCGCGCGGGCACCGCCGGGTCGCGATGATCGACTGCCCGGCCGCCTCGGATCCGGCGCGCCGGGAGTCCTTCGCCGCCGCGGCCGGCGACCTCGGCGTCGCGATCATCGACGTCGAGCAGTCCATGGCGGGCGGGGAGGCCGGCCTCGCCGAGCTGCGGCGGGCACATCCCGAGGTCACCGCCGTCTTCGCCTTCAACGACATGGTCGCGACGGGCGTGCACCGCGCCGCCCGCCGCGCCGGTCTGTCCGTCCCGGAGGATCTCGCGCTGGTCGGCTTCGACGGGCTCAGCCTCGGCGAGCTGCTCGAACCGCCGCTGACCACGGTCGCCATCGACAAACGCCAGATGGGCGAACTGGCTGTCGCGCAGGTGCAGCGGCTGCTGGCGGGGGAGACCCCGCCCCTGGCGCTGGTGCGGGCCGGGCTGCTGGTCCGAGGGACCACCTGACCGGCCCGCACCGGGCCTTTCAGAAGAGCGGTTCGCCGGTGGGCGCGCTGCCGATCTGGGTACGGGTGGCGTAGCCGCCCGTACCGTTGCCGCGATAGAACCAGAGCGCCCCGGCGGCGTCGCGCCCGAGGAAGTCCTGGTTGCCGTCGCCGTCCACGTCGCCGGTCGCCGCCATGGCCGAATAGACCTGCCAGTTCGTGCCGATCTTCGTCGCCGGGCCGTATCCGCCCCGGCCGTCGCCGCGGTGCAGCCACAGGCCACCGTCCGCCGTGCGCCCGAGCAGATCGGGGGCGTTCGCGGCGTCACGGGCGAAGTCACCCGGGGCGAGCAGCAGGTCGTACGTGCTCCAGGCGGTGCCCGCCGCCGCCACCGTGACCGGCGCGCCGTAGCCGCCGTCGGCGGTGCCCGGGTAGCGCCGCAGCACACCCTGCGTGTCCCGCACGACGAGGTCGGGCAGGCCGTCGCTGTCGACGTCGCCGGGCGTCAGCAGCGCGTTCGCCGACCCGAACCCGGTGCCGGCCCGCACCCGGGTGCCGCCGGAGTAGCGGCCGTTGACCGGGTCGGCGGGGTAGCGCCAGAGGACGCCGTCCGGGTCGATCGCCACCAGGGTGGTGTCCTGGCGGGCGATGTGGCGCAGATAGCCCCAGCCGTATCCGCGTTTGCACGCCGGGCCCAGGGCGCCACCGGAGCGGCCCGTGTAGTGGAAGAGCATGCCGGCCGAGTCGACGCGGAACATGCCGGCCGCGCCGGGGCCCACCGGACCGCAGTCCGCCCAGGCTGCGGCGCCGCGCAGCAGCCGGTGGTCGGAGACCGTCGCGTCCTGCGGGAGCGAGTCGCCGACGACCTCCCGGACGAAGCGGGACGTGGCGAAGAGGTAGTCGAGCTTGCGGCCGTCGTGGAAGGTCGGCTCACCGGCGCGGCACGGACCGGTGGGGCAGTAGTCCGAATCGGACTCGTCGACCTCGGTCATGGTGCCGGCACCCTGCTGTGTGCCCGGGGTGTAGAAGGGCAGCGTGGTGGTCGTCCCGGGCTGGCCGTTGAAGTCGCCGCCGAGCACCACCGGGATGCCGGCGTCCTCCCACGCCCTGGTCTGCGCGGCCAGGGTCCGCCCGTTCGCCTCGTTGTAGACGCGCTCGTTCCAGTACAGGTGCACGGAGCAGGCCCAGGTGCGCCGGTTCTGCACCCAGCTCTGGATGCAGGGGCTCTTGATCTGCTCGGACTCGCCACCCGCGGTCAGCGTCAGAACGGTGCTGGAGACCGGGGTGCCGCGTACGAAGACCGCCTCACCGAACGCGGAGCCCTTGCAGACCTTCTTGCCGCCCCGGCTCTCACCCGCCGCGATCAGCTCGGCGAACAGGCCGGTGAAGCCGGCCGGCAGCTTCGCCTTGATGTCGTCGAACTGGTACTTGCAGACCTCCTGCAGGAAGATGTAATCCGCCCGCCAGCCGCTGTTGGCGGCCTCCGCGACGACCGTGGCCGTCCGGTGGGCGTCGTCGGGGCCGGTGCCGTTGACGACACACACGTGCCCGCAGATGTTGTAGGTGACGAAGCGCAGCGGCGGCGCGGTGCCGGGCGCCGGGGCATCGGCGTACGCGGGCGGCGCCGCGACCGCGATGCCCAGCAGCAGCAGGAGACTTCCCAGCAGGGTGGTCAGCCGTCTCATTCGACTCCTTCGGATCGGGGTCCGCACCATACACGGACGACGATGTTCCGAGATCGTCCGGAGTGGCCGGTTCAGGCGACGGCGAGCCGGCCCGCCCGGTTGACCAGATAGCCGCAGGCGATCAGCGAGGACGCGATGACCCCGGCGGCCAGCGGGTTGGCGATCTGGTTGCCGAGCGGGTACATGAAGTCGGCGGCGAGCAGCACGCCGGCGGTGTGCGGGTTCGGAACCATGCTGAGCACGTTGTCCAGGGTGTTGACGCCGCAGGCGATCAGCGCGGGCAGGCCCAGCAGCAGGACCAGCCGCCGGGTCGGCGGCGGGGTCCGGGCGGCCCGGTGGGCCAGCCAGGTCATCGCCTGCCACACCGCGATGCCACCGACGGCGAAGGCCGCGAGCGCGGCGGCGAGCACACCGGCCGGCTCGACCGGGTACGCGCTGACGGTGAGGCCGGTCTGGTCGTCGTACGCGGACACCCGCAGCAGCATCCCGTCGCGGTGGGCCCAGAGCACCCCGTTCGGGCCGTCCGGACCGGCCTGGCTGTTGATGCCGCCCCGGCTCAGCGGGCCGGTCTGCCAGCCGGCGCCCGTCAGGCGCTCGCGGGCCTCGGCCAGGACGGCCGGCGCGGCGGGAACCCGCTCATAGATGCGATGCCGTCCCATCGGCGCGGGCAGCACGCCCTCCCAGCCCTCCTCGGCGTACGACTGGAAGTTGCCGGCGGTCTGATGGGCGTAACCCATGTCGAGCAGGCTGGCGGCCTCGTCGTCGTAGGCGAACGTGGGCTGCCGGCCGGCCAGGCTGTCGCTCAGCGTGGCAAGCTCGGGCGTCTGAGGGTCGTCGACCGCCCAGACGGCGAGGGCGCCGGCGCCACTGAGCACCACGGCGGCCCAGATCGTCACCAGGCCGGCGGCCACCTTGCCGATCCAGGTGGGCGGCACGAAGCGGAACCGCAGGCCCATCACCAGCAGGTGGGCAGCTTCCCCGTACGACGGCCGGACCTGCCCGGGCTCGGCTGCGTCGAGCAGCGTGGTGAGCATCTCCAGCCCGCGTTCGCGCCGGTAGAAGGCGGGGTAGGCGAGGAGCAGGCGGCGGTAGGAACGCTCCAGCTCAGACATGCTGAACTCCCCCGATGAAGCCGAACGCCTCACGCAGCCGGGTGGCGGCCACCTGCGCGTTCGACTGGAGACGCTCCACCGCGGTCTCGAGCACCGCCCGGCCCTCGTCGGACAGCACGTAGTAGCGGCGCAGCCGCCCACTCACCGCCTCTTCCCGGTCGACGACGATGAGGCCGTCCGCGGCGAGCCGGTCGAGCGCCGCATACAGCGTCCCGGCCTTGAGCATCACCCGCCCGCCGGACAACTCCTCGACGGCCTTGATGATCCCGTAGCCGTGCAGGGGTGTTCGCACCAGCGCGGTCAGGATGAAGAACGTCGGTTCCTGCATCGTCATGGCTGCAACTATAGACCATCTGTATATGCAGTCGATCTGAGCATGGCAGTCCGGCTCGGGCGGTCACTCGCAGTAGATGCGCACGGTGGAATCAGGGGAGTCGATGTCCATGGTCAGGTCGTCGAGGGCCTCCACCAGGTCCTCCAGTTGCTCGGGCTTGAGCTGGCCGAGGTCGAACGGCACACCCGCCCTGCTCAGTTCGGCGTTGGCGCGGTCGATCGCCACCGGCGGGATCAGGGCCGCCAGTTTCACGCCGGCTCGCAGCAGTTGCAGCGGCACGCGGATGTTGACCGCGACCGGCTCGCCGTCATCGTTGGAGTCGATCATCACGCGCAGATATTTCGGCCGGCCCTTCGCCCGGGTGTCGACGGCCGTCGCCACCCGCGACTGACCCCGCTCGAGCGCGGAGAGCAACTGCTCCGCCTCGGCTGCGGTGATCTTGCCGGCGGCCAGCATGTCGAGGATGTCCTTGCGCTCTTCGTTCATGGCAGCTTCCTTCTGCTAGCGGATGATGACGAGCACGGCGGTGCGGCCCTCGTCGAGGCTGAACCGGGTGCCCGGCAGGGCGGCGACGACGCGCCAGAGGGTGGCGAGCGCGCGGACGGCATCAACGCGATAGATGACGCAGGCCACGACCACGCCCAGGGTGACGAGCGGCGCGAGCAGGAGCGCCACCGGCAGCACGGGGATCCAGAGCCGGATGGTGCGGCCGGCCGAGCGCTTGACCCGGACGGTCACCAGCTGGGGAATCATGTGCGGCCCTCCAGCTCGGACACGGCCTGCTGTGCGGTGATCTCGCCGCGGCGGAGCCGGTCGATGACGTCGCTGCGCGGCGGCGCCGGGTCGGTCTCGACGAAGTCGAGCATCTGAGTGATCCGGTTCAGCCGGGATTTGATCGTCGGGTAGCTCACCCCGAAGATCCGCTCCATCTCCTTGATGGAGCCGTGGCACCGCACGAAGGCCGTGACGAAGACCTGGTCCTCGACGTTGAGCTGAGCCAGCTGGGGCAGCTCGAACTCGCCCTCGATCGCGACGCCGTTGCCGGCCAGCCGGACCCGCTCGACGACGAACGGCCGGCCGCGGGTCAGGTTCGTCAGTTCCTGCCAGTCCAGCGGCTGATCTGTCATATGTAAATGTATACCCGGACAGATATTAACTTTCTAGATGTCGGCCTTAACTTTCTCAAGATTGTCCAGCCAGTCGGCGATGACCTGGGCAAGCACCGCCAGCGGCGGCACTGGGGCGCGCAGCCGCCGCTCCAGCGAAGGGAAGCCCACCAGCTCACCGAACAACCGCACGGCGTTGACCGGGGACGTCGAGGATCTCCAGCAGGGCCCAGGCCAGCGACGGACGTGCACGAGCGGCGTCGAGCCGGGCACCGCCGGACCCAGCCGTACGAAGATCGGCCGCCCGTGCACCGTGATCCGCAGCTTCCGCCAGCCCATGCGCCCGCCCTGGCCGGACGGCGGGTCCGCGGATCACCCGCAGCGGAGGAGCGGTCTCCAGGCACGCGACGGTGTCAGCGGCCGTGTCAGGGCCGTGGCGGTGCGGTGTCAGGGTGGCCCGTGACCGTGGACCTCGTGATCAAATCATTGGCGAAACGAACGACAGTCATCGCGCTGACGGCCACGCTGGTGGCCGGAGCGTCCGCTCCCGCCACGGCGCACCCGCCGCAGCGCCCCGACTATCAGGCCGCCATCCAGGCGTTCGTCGACGCCGGGTTCGCCGGCATGCACATGCGGGTGCACGACGAGCGCGGCGAGTGGGCCGGCAGCGCCGGGGTCCGCCGGCTGGGCACGGCCGCGAAGCCGCCGGTGAACGGGCACTTCCGGATCGGCAGCACCACCAAGACCTTCACCGCGACGATGGTGCTGCAACTGGTGAACGAGGGCCGGATCGGGCTGGACGACCCGGTCGCCGACCACCTGACCCGGTTCGGCCTGGACCGGCGGATCACGGTGCGGATGCTGCTGCAGCACACGAGCGGGCTGTTCAACTACACCGGCGAGTTCTATCCGGACGGAACGTTCGTGCCGGGGGTTCCCGCCGGCGGCAAGGACTGGGTGGACCACCGGCTCCGCACCTATCAGCCCGACGAGCTGGTCCGGCTCGCGCTCGCCAAGCCCGCGCGCTACGCGCCCGGCACCACCTTCCACTACACCAACACCAACTACACCCTCGCCGGGCTTCTGGTCGAGCAGGTCAGCGGTCATTCGTACGCCGAGGAGCTGCGCCGGCGGATCCTGCGGCCGCTCGAGCTGCGGGGCACGGTGGCGCCGGGCGCCTGGTCCGGGCTGCCCGCGCCGTACGCCCACGGCTACTACCGTTATCAGGACGCCAGTGAGTGGCGGACGATCGACGTCACCCGGCAGAACCCGTCGCTGCTCTTCGCCGCCGGCGACATGATCTCGACCACCGAGGATCTGCACCGGTTCTTCTCCGCGCTGATGAGCGGCAAGCTGCTGCCGGCCTCGCTGCTCGCCGAGATGCGCACCCCGAACCCGGTGCTCGGTTACGGGCTCGGCGTGTTCGTGCAGAACCTCAGCCCGGCCTGCGACGTCACGGTCATCCACCACAACGGCAGCCCGCCCGGCGGCTACGGCGCGCTGATGTACAGCACGCCCGACGGTCGCAAGACCCTCACCGCCTCGGTGACCACCGGCGACGCCGCGATCGACCCGGGCACGGCGTTCAACCGGTCGCTGCCGGGGCTCCTCCGGACGGTGTTCTGCGGCGGCTCGGGCCCGCGGGGGATCAGCCGCTGACAGTGGCTTCCCGCCGGGTGCGGGGTGGGCAAGTCCACCACCATCCGCCCGCTCCTCGGCCTGGCCCGGCCCACCGCTGGGCGGGCCGGGGTGTTCGGCGCCGACGTCGCCGGCTATCGCCGGCGGGATCTGGGCTCGTGAGCGATGTCGGTGGGCTCACCCATCCGGCGTTGGCGGCGGGATCTGCGTTCGTGAGCGACGGCGGCGAGCTCACCCGCCCGGCGTTCGTGCTGGGCCCCGGAATGCCCGGCGTGCTCCGTAGGCGAGGGCGCCGGCGGCCAGGACCGAGGCTCCGGCGATGACCGACGGCAGGGGCAGGGCGAAAGCCAGGACGAGGCAGCCGGTCAGGCCGAGCGCCGGGATGAGCCGGACCGGCCGGCCCTCGCCGGGGCGCAGGGTCCAGGCGCTGGCGTTGGCGACCGCGTAGTAGACCAGCACGGCGAACGAGGAGAAGCCGATGGCGGAGCGCACGTCGGCGACGGCCGCGACGGTGGCGACCACCGCGCCGACGGCGAGTTCCGCGTGGTGGGGGACCTGGAACCGGGGATGGACCGCGGCGAGGGTGTGGGGCAGGTGCCGGTCGCGGGCCATCGCCAGGGTGGTGCGGGAGACGCCGAGGATCGCGGCGAGCAGGGAACCCGCCGCGGCGACGGCGGCCCCGACGCGGACCAGGGGCGACAGCTGCGGCCAGCCGGCGGCGCGGACGGCGTCGGCCAGCGGGGCGGCTGAACCGGCCAGCCGGTCGCCGAGGACGGTGAGGACGGCGACGGCCACGAGCGCGTAGACGGCGAGGGTGATGCCCAGGGCGATCGGGACGGCCCGGGGGATGGTGCGGGCCGGGTCCCGCACCTCCTCGCCGAGGGTGGCGATGCGCGCGTACCCCGCGAAGGCGAAGAAGAGCAGGCCGGCGGCCTGCAGCACGCCGGCCGGGGTGGCGTCGCCGCCGGCGGTGAGCCGGGCGGCCGCGGCGGACGGGGAGGTCAGGCAGGCCACCACGACGCCGGCCAGGACGGCCAGCACGATCGCGACGATGACCCGGGTCAGCCACGCCGACTTCTGGATGCCGGCGTAGTTGACCGCGGTCAGGGCGACGACCGCGGCGACCGCCACCGCGTGGGCGTGCTGCGGCCAGGCGTACAGCCCGACGGTCAGGGCCATGGCCGCGCAGGAGGCGGTCTTGCCGATGACGAAACCCCAGCCGGCCAGGTAGCCCCAGAACGGGCCGAGGCGTTCGCGGCCGTACACATAGGTGCCGCCGGAGGCCGGATAGCGGGCCGCGAGGCGCGCCGAGGACGTGGCGTTGCAGTAGGCCACCACCGCGGCGAGGGCCAGCCCGAGCAGCAGGCCGGGCCCGGCCGCCGCGGCGGCCGGGGCGAGGGCGGCGAAGATGCCGGCGCCGATCATCGAGCCCAGCCCGATGACGACCGCGTCGAACAGCCCCAGCCGCCGGGCCAGCTGCCCGCCGGTTGCTGCGGGAACGCTCACCGAGCACCCTTCGCGGCGTTCAGGTCGGCGAGCAGGGCTTCAACGCGGGTCTTGATCTCGTCACGGATCGGGCGGACGGCCTCGACGCCCTGGCCGGCCGGGTCCTCGAGCTTCCAGTCCTCGTAGCGCTTGCCGGGGAAGACCGGGCAGGCGTCGCCGCAGCCCATCGTGATGATGACGTCGGACTCCTGCGCGGCGTCCCAGGTGAGTTTGGTGGGGGTCTGGTCGGTGATGTCGATCCCGGCCTCCTTCATCGCCTCGACCGCGGCCGGGTTGATCGTCTCGGCGGGGGCGGAGCCGGCGGAGCGGACCTCGATCGTGTCGCCGGCGAGGTGGCGCAGCCAGCCGGCGGCCATCTGGGAACGGCCGGCGTTGTGGACGCAGACGAACAGGACGGTGGGCTTGGAGTCGCTCATGGTCGGGCTTCCTTGCTGGTCGTGAGGGTGTGGTGGTCAGACGGCGCGGCTGGGTTCGACGACGATGTCGTCCGCGGTCTCGCCCGCGGTGGGGTAGAGGGCGAGCAGCACCTCGACGCCGAGGATCAGGCCGGCGATCTGGGCGATGACGAAGCCCGGCACCGACGCCGGGGCGATGCCGGCGAAGGTGTCGGTGAAGGCGCGGCCGACGGTGACGGCCGGGTTCGCGAAGCTGGTGCTGGAGGTGAACCAGTAGGCGGCGCCGATGTAGGCGCCGACCGCGGCGGGCGCGACCGAGGCGCGCCTGGACCGGCCCAGCGCGAAGATGAGCAGGAGCAGGCCGACGACGGCGACGATCTCGCCGAGCCACAGGTGCCCCGCGGCGCGGTCCTTGGTGGAGAGGGTGACCGGCGCGAGGTCGAACATCAGGTTCGCCAGGATCGAACCGGCGATGGCGCCGGTGGTTTGCGCTACGGCGTACCCCGCCAGGTCTTTGATCGTGAGGCCGGTGCCGAGGCGGCGGCCGAGGAACCAGTCGGCGGCCGACACCAGCGGGTTGAAGTGGGCGCCGGAGACCGGGCCGAAGGTGAGGATGAGCGCGCCGAGCGCGAACGCGGTGGCGACCGAGTTCTGCAGCAGCTGCAGGCCGATGTCGTTCGGCGACAGCGTCGCCGCCATGATGCCGGAGCCGACGACGGCGGTGACCAGCAGTGCGGTGCCGAGGAACTCGGCGAGCAGCCGCCGCCAGAGGGTGATCGTGGGCATGAAAGGTGACTCCGGTGGGTCAGCGGGTGGGTGTGATGCGGTCGATGCGGTCGGCCAGGTCGGTGAAGGTGGCTTCGAACGCCTCGTCGGTGTCGATGCGGCCGGGGTCGGGCACCGACCAGTGCAGCCGGGGCCGGACGCGGGCGGTGAGGTCCTCGTGGGCGCTGTCGCAGACCGCGATGATCAGGTCACCGTCGCCGACCACGTCGTCGACGTGGTGGGTGCCGGCCGGGTCGAGGGCCAGGCCGTGCTCGTGCGCGACCCGGACCGCGCGCGGGTGCACCCGCGGCGCCGGGTGGGTGCCGGCCGAGGCGACGTCGCCGCCGACGCGGTCACGCCAGAGGGCGGCGGCGAGCTGGGAGCGGGCGGAGTTGCGGGTGCAGACGAAGACGACCCGGTCGGTGGCGTCGAGGCGGGGCGCGGTCAGCGACGACAGGACGCCCGGCACCAGGCGCAGGTAGGTGCGGCGGCGGTCGCCCTCGGACCGGGTGCGGGTCAGCAGGCCGGCCTGCTGCAGCACGTTGACGTGGTGGGCGACCAGGTTGGTGGGCATGCCGAGCTCGGCGGAGATCTCGCCGGGGGAGGCGTCGCCGAGGGTGAGCGCGTCGACGATCGCGAGGCGGGCCGGGTCGCCGAGCGCGGCGTGGACCCGGGCCCGCGCCTGCAGCGACGAAGCTTCAGCCGTCATTGACTCAATCTATGCTGAGCTTTCTCGTCGGAGCAAGCGAACAGTGGGTGAACGGTGACCGTGCCGGCGGTCCCGTCGACGGTGATCCGCTGGCCGGTGCGCAGCCGGTGGGTGGCGTCACCGGTGCCGACGACGGCGGGGATGCCGTACTCGCGGGCGATCAGCGAGGCGTGCGCGGCCAGGCTGCCGGTGTCCGTGACCACCGCGGCGGCCCGGGCGAACAGCGGGGTCCAGGCCGGGGTGGTGGCCTTGGCGACGAGCACCTCCCCGTCGCGCAGGGCGGCGAACTCGGCCGGCCCGGTCAGGATCCGGGCCGGGCCGGTGGCCCGGCCGGCGGAGGCGGGGTGCCCGGCGATCATCCCGGCCGGGATCGGGGCCGGGCCGCGGGCGCGGGTCACCGTGCGTTCGATGACGTCGCCCACCAGCCGGGGTGGCCGGCCCAGCGTCAACGGTGCGGCGAGGCGCCGCTGTCGCTGCCAGCGCTCGCGGCGCTCAGCGACCGGCGGCGCGGGAGACCCGGCCGTCAGCTCGTCGCGCGTGCAGAAGTAGGCGTCGTCGCCGAGGTGCTCGCCGAGGCGGCGGACGCAGGCGCGCAGCACCGGCCAGGCGAGCGTGAGCAGGCGGGCCTGCTCCTCGCGGATCACCGCGTAACGCTGGGTCACCGCCAGCAGCTCCCGGAAGGCGGCGAGCAGGCGGGGACGCGCGGCCAGGGCGGCGGCGCACTCGCGCTCGGCGCGCTCACGCTGGGCGGTCAGTTCGGCACCGCGGCGTACGGCGACGTCCGGGTCGACAGCCGGCCGCGGCGACTCACCGGCGGTCGGATGGAACCAGTCCAGCGTGTACACCTCGTGGCCGGCGGCCGGCCGCATCGTGCCGGGCAGGCCGCGCAGCAGCACCTGCGCCCCGCCGTCGTAGCGGTCCAGCACGGCGGGCAGGTGCCGGCGGCAGAACCGGGTCAGGCAGGCCTCCATCTTCCAGGCGGAGCCGCCCACGATCGCCAGGAACCACAGGGCAGCCCCGGCCTCCCGGGCCAGCGCGTCAATCAGAGCGGGCAGCTGCGGCACCGCGACGGACTCCTCCCGCGCCCCGGCGACCAGCCGCCGGTAGCGCGGCAACTGCTCGTCACGCCACTGCCGGTGCAGGCCGGTCAGGACCGCGCGGTCGGCGGCGACCGGGTCCCGGCCGACCCCGATCAGCGCGTGATAGAGGATCCGCACGGTTCGGCCGCGCCGCAGCACACCGGCCAGCAGCCGGGCGTCCGGTATCGGCGTGGCGTTGTAGTACCAGCCGTTGACCAGCGCATACCGGAACGGCGCCACCACACCGATGCTCTGCCGCATGCCGTCGAGAAAACCGGCCTCCAGGGCCGGCAGCAGCCAGGTCGCGAACAGCGGCGTGACCGCCTCGGGCAGCCACTCGCCGAGCCGGAAGTTGCGCATCCAGAGCCCGGGCCCCGGGGCGTCCCAGGCGGCCGGCTCGGGAACCGCGGTCATCGGCCGCGCCTGCAGCAGCCAGAGCCGGCCGTCCCGGTCGAAGGCCCACTCGACGTCCTGCGGGCCGCCGCAGTGCTCCTCGACCCGGCGGGCCAGCGCGGCGACCGCCGTGGCCCGCTCCCGGGTGAGGACCGGCGTGCCGTCGGCGGCGGGCCGGGTCAGGGCCGTGCCGGTGGCGGTGGCGGCCCACTCCTCGCCGCCGGTCTCGCCGGAGACCAGCGGCTCGCCGAGCCCGGCGACGGCGGTCACCACCGTGCGCTGCCGGTCGCCGGTGACCGGGTCGGCGGTGAACGCCACGCCGGCCGCCGCGGCGTCGACCATCACCTGGATCAGCACCGTCATGCCGGCCGGGCCGCCGGCTCGGGAACCCCGGTAGGCCCGCACCCGGTCGGCGGTGGCCGCGGCGAAGCAGCGCCGCACCGCCCCGGGCAGCTCGTCGGCACCGACATCGAGATACGTCTCGTAGAGGCCCGCGAACGAGGCGTCCGGCAGATCCTCGGCGAGCGCGGAGGACCGCACCGCGAACGGGCCGCTGCCCAGCCGGCGGGCAGCGTCGCGGACGGTCGTGTCGAATGCCGGATCGTCCAGCTCAGCGGGGCGGATGGTGACGGCGGGCGGGACGGCGAGGCCGGCGGCGGACAGCCGGGCGAGGGTGGCGGCCTTGCCGCCGGAGATCTGCTCCATCACGGCTCCTCGGTCGAGGTCCGGTCTGATAGGTAGCGTCACAAAGTATTGCGTCACTACGCTACGCCTGCTGGGTTGAGAAGGGCAACGCCGCGAAAGGGAGGCTGGCTCGTGGTGCCGATACGGCCGGAGGTGCTCAAAGGGCACCTCGACGCCCTGCTGCTCGCCGCGCTGGAGGACGAGCCGCGCCACGGTTACGCGGTCATCGAGGCGCTGCGCACCGGCAGCGGCGGGACGCTGGACCTGCCCACCGGCACGGTCTATCCGGCGTTGCACCGGTTGCAGAGCGCCGGGCTGATCAGCAGCGAGTGGCACACGGTGGGCGGGCGGCGCCGCCGGGCCTATCAGCTCACCGCGTCCGGCCGGGCCGCGCTGGCCCAGCACCGCGACGTCTGGGACCGCTTCTCCGCCGCCGTGACCGCCCTGCTCGCCCGGCCCGCGCCCGGATGAGGCAGCCGTGGACGGCTGGGGTGATCCCCGGATCGACGCCTACCTCGCCGAGGTCGCGGGGCATCTGAGCGGGCCTCGCCGCCGCCGCGAGCGCATTCTCGACGAGTTGCGCGACGGCCTCCACGAGGCCGCCGCCGGATTCCCCGGCGAGCGGGCCGTCGACGCGGCCATCGCGGAGTTCGGCCCGCCACGGCGCGTCGCGGAGGCGTTCGCCGGTGAGCTCGCCATCGCGTACGGGCGCCGCACGCTGACCGGGCTCCTGGTGACCGGACCGCTGATCGGTGCGCTCTGGCTGCTCGCGCTGCGCCTGCCGCCGTGGCGCACCGGCCTCGTGGTGCTTCTGGTGGCCCTGCCCGTGCTGCCGCTGGTCGCCGTCGCGGTGGTGGTGGCGGTCCGGGCGGTGGCCACGACCGGTTCGCTGATGCGGTGGCTCCCGGAGACCGGGCCGCGTCAGGCCCTGCTCGCCACGGCCGTGGTGGCCGCCCTGGCCGTGGTCGCCGACGCGGTGCTGATCGCCCGATACGCCGGGCGCGGCTCAGCCCTGACGGCGCTGGCCGTCACGGTGAGCGCGGCGCGCCTGCTGGCCGGCCTCGCCGTCCTCCACCGGCTCGCCACCTGGCCGAGCCGGCTCGAGAAGTAGGGCCGGCGCAACTCTCCCCTGGTCCCGTCCGTCCTGGCTCGCCTCGCCGCGCGTGCTGCGTACCGAGGTGCTGGCCGGGCTGGTGGTGGCGCTGGCGCTGATCCCGGAAGCGATCTCGTTCTCCATCCTGGCCGGCGTCGACCCGCGGGTCGGCCTGTTCGCGTCCTTCACCATGGCCGTCACGATCGCCTTCACCGGCGGCCGCCCGGCCATGATCAGCGCGGCCACCGGAGCGATCGCGCTGGTCGTCGCGCCGCTGGTCGCGTCGCACGGTCTGGACCATCTGATCGGCGCGGTCGTCCTCGGCGGCCTGCTGCAGGTGGTGCTGGCCCTGCTCGGGGTGGTCAGGCTGATGCGGTTCATCCCGCGCAGCGTCATGATCGGGTTCGTCAACGCGCTGGCGATCCTGATCTTCACGGCCCAGGTGCCGCACCTGATCGGGGTGCCGTGGCTGGTCTACCCGCTGGTCGCGGTCGCTCTCGCGATCATGGTGTTCCTGCCGCGGGTCACCACCGTGGTGCCCGCGCCGCTGGTCGCCATCGTCCTGCTGACCGCCTTCACCGTGCTCGCCCACGTCGCGGTGCCGACTGTCGGTGACGAGGGGACGCTGCCCGACAGCCTGCCCACCCTCGGCCTTCCCGACATCCCGTTCACGCTGGACACGTTGCGGGTCATCGCCCCGTACGCGCTGGGGGTCGCCCTGGTCGGCCTGATGGAGTCGCTGATGACCGCGAAGCTGGTCGACGACATCACCGACACGCACTCCGACAAGACCCGGGAGTCGTGGGGGCAGGGCGTGGCGAACATCGTCACCGGCTTCTTCGGCGGCATGGGCGGCTGCGCGATGATCGGGCAGACGATGATCAACGTGAAGGCGTCCGGCGCCCGTACCCGGCTGTCCACCTTCCTGGCCGGCGCGTTCCTGCTGGTGCTGGTCGTCGTGCTCGGCGACGTGGTCGCCATGATCCCGATGGCCGCCCTGGTCGCCGTCATGATCATCGTGTCGGTGAGCACGTTCGACTGGCACAGCGTCGCCCCGGCGACGCTCAAGCGGATGCCCTGGGGCGAGCTGATCGTCATGGCCGTCACCGTCGCCGGAACCCTGGCCACCCACAACCTCGCCGTCGGTGTCGTCCTCGGCGTGCTCGCCGCGATGGTCGTCTTCGCCCGCCGGGTCGCGCACTTCGCCGAGGTCACCAGCGAGAGCGAGGGCGACACCCGGGTCTACCGCGTGCACGGCGAACTGTTCTTCGCCTCCAGCAACGACCTGGTCTACCAGTTCGACTACAACGGCGACCCGGACTGGGTCGTGATCGACCTGAGCCGGGCGCACATCTGGGACGCCTCGTCGGTGGCCGCGCTGGACGCGATCACCACCAAGTACACCCAGCGCGGCAAGACCGTCGAGATCACCGGCCTGAACGAGGCCAGCGCCCGCATGCACGAAACCCTCGCGGGACAACTCAAGGCCGGGCACTGAGACACTGACCCGATGACCGCGGGACTGATGCAGATCGGCGAGGCCGCCGAACGGGTGGGGCTGAGCATCCGCACCATCCGCCACTACGAGGAAGCCGGCCTGGTCCTGCCGTCGGCGCGCAGCGAGGGCGGGTTCCGGCTCTACACCGAACCCGACCTCGACCGCCTGCGCGTCATCAAGCGCATGAAGCCGCTCGGCTTCACCCTCGACGAGATGCGCGACCTGCTCACCACCCTCGACGCGCTCAGCGACCCGGCCGTCACCGGCGGCGACCGGGCCGCCCTGCGGGAGCGGCTCGCCACGTTCCACACCGCCGCCCGCGACCGCGTCCAGGCGCTGCGCGACCAGCTCGACATGGCCGAGGGTTTCGCACGGCAGATCGAGGAGCAGATCGACCGCTACAGCGGCGACCGATAGCCACGGCGCGGCCCGAGCCCTGGACGGCAGCGCGGCTGGACCCTCCGGCGGGGCGTCGGTGATGCTGTGGGCGTGGAGTACGTGTCCAGAGTGCCGCGACCGCCGCTGGACGGGCTGATCGACGACCTCTACTACCTGGCGGGCGCGCCGCCGTACGCCCTGCTGACGCTGCCGGCCGCGCCGTCGCCGCTGCTCGTCCTCAACCTCGGGACGCCGTTCCGGATCCGCGGCGGCGCCGAGGTCGAGACGGCCGAGTACTCCGACGGCTGCGTGGTCACCACGCCCACCCGCGCGTGGGAGTTCGGCTACCCGCCCCGGACCCGGTCCGTCGGCGTGCACTTCAAGCCGTGGGGGCTGGCGCCGTTCCTGCCGATGCCCGCGGCCGAGCTGTGCGACCGGCCGGTGCCGGTGGAGCAGGCGTGGGGCCGGCCCGCCGTTGCCGAGCTGCGCGACCGGCTGGCCACGGCGGACGGACCGCACGAGATGCTGACCCTGCTCGAACAGGAGCTGAGGCGACGGCTGTGCGAGACCCCCGGCCTCGGGCTGGTCCGTCAGATGAGCAGCGTCATCGCGGCGACCAGCGGGGCGGTGGCGATCGGCGACCTGAGCGCGGCGGCCGGTGTCAGCAGCACCCACCTGGCACAGCGGTTCAAGGAGCTCGTCGGCGTCACGCCGAAGCGGCTGGCCCGCACCCACCGCTTCACCGCCACCGTGTTCGCGATCAACCCCGCCGCACCGATCGACTGGGGCGACCTCGCCGGTGGCGCGGGCTATTTCGACCAGGCCCACTTCGGCCACGAGTTCCGGGCGTTCACCGGGCTCACGCCGACCCGGTACGTCGAGGTCCGGCGGCGGTTCCTGCGCGAGCATCCCGGCCACGTGCTGGACGGCTGGCCGCTGCCGGCCGATTGATTTCTTACAAGAGCGGCAGCTCACGGCACGCTAGTTTGGGGCATCGGCGAAGCAGAGGAGAGCCCCGTGGGCAAGGTGGTCATGTACGGCTCGGTGTCGGTGGACGGCTTCATCGCGGACGAGAACGACCAGCCCGGGCCGCTGTTCGACTGGCTGACCAGCGGTGACGTCCCGCTGGACGACAGCGGCGTGCTGAAGGTGTCGCAGGCGTCCTACGACCACACCCGGGCGTACTGGGACCGGATCGCGGTGACGATCGCCGGCCGCCACGTCTTCGACATCACGGACGGCTGGGACGGCAAGCCTCCGAGCGGGGTCGACCACGTGGTCGTCGTGACCCACCGGCCGCCGCCCGAGGGCTGGGACCCCGAGGCGCCGTTCCACTTCGTCGACAGCGTCGAGGCAGCCGTGGCCAGGGCGCAGGAGCTCGCGGGTGACCGGATCGTCGAGGTCGCCGCCGGCGACGTCGGTGGCCAGGCGCTCGCCGCGGGACTGGTCGACGAGGTGCGCATGGACGTCGCGCCCGTCGTGCTCGGGTCGGGCAAGCGCTTCTTCGGGCCGGTCCAGGCACAGCACCTGCTGGAGGACCCCGACGTGGTCATTGCGGGCAACCGGGTGCTGCACCTGAGCTATCGGGTGCGCCGCTGACCGCATTCGGCGGGCGCGCCCGCTCAGGCGCGGCGGCGCAGCACGGCGACGCCGTCGCCGTCGAGGTCGGCGAAGGCGGCCTCGCGTCCGGCGAGAGCGAGCATGACGGCTTCGCCGGTCCCGCGTACGGCCGGGCCGGCGCCATGGGCCCAGTCCAGGTCGGTGGTCTCGAACCGCAGCCCGGCCGGCCGTTTCTTCGGGGTGAAACCGACGGCCCGGCCGCCGACGAGGAAGTCGAGCGAGATCCGCATCCGCTCCGGTCGCAGCTGGTGGGGCAGGCCGAGCGGCCGGCGGATGTCCTGGCTGTGGATCTGCAGGTCGGTGAGCGCGCCGGGGTGGCCCACGACCGGCGGCCGGAACGGGTTGGTGGCGTGCTCGCGCAGCAGGGCGGCGAGTTCCGGTGCGGGCCGCTCGGCGGTCTGCGCGGCGAGCCGGGCGTTGGCCTTGTGGATGCTGAAGCCGCTGGTCAGCAGCAGCTTCAGGGCGGCGGTGTTGGACGCGGCGACCACCGCGACGAGGTGGCCGACGACCTCTTTCGCGGTCCAGGCCGCACAGAGGCTGCGGGTTTGCAGCTGCTCCTCGGTCAGGGAGTCGACCAGGTCCGCGAGCCGGCGCCGTTCATCGGCGATCATCTCCAGGATCTCCACCCGCTGGACGATACCGAGTGCGCCCCGCACCCGGGTGAGCTACTCGACTCCCTCGGCGTCGATGCGGGAGCAGCATTGACCGATGTGAATGTTGTCAGCAGGCTGGAGGCATGCTGACAACACGTTCCGCGGCCAGGCTGCTGGTGGCGGTCATCGTCGCGGCCGCCGTGACGCTCGCCGGCCTGCTCACCGTCACCGGTGCGTACGGCAGCCCGGTCCTGCCGAGTGTCCCGGCGCCCACCCCGTCCATGTCGCCGTTGCCGCCGTCGGCGCCGAGCGGGCTGGCCGCGACCGTGATCAGGTCCACCGCGATCACCCTCAGCTGGACACCGTCGCGGCCCGGGTGCTGTGCGGTCGCCGGTTACCACATCACCTGGAACCAGGCGTTCGACGACATCTACCGGGCCACCGACGCCGGTGACGGCACCAGTTTCACGATCGCGGAGAACATCCGGCCCGCGCAGCAGTACACCTTCCGGGTCTTCGCCTACGACAGCGCCGGGCACCGGTCGCTGTCGTCCGAGGCGGTCACCGTGGTCACCCCGCTCTCGGACAGCAGCGCGGACACCACGCCGCCGCAGGCTCCGGCGGGACTGACCGTCACCAGCGAGACGCCGCGGAGTGTCGCTCTCAGCTGGTCGCCCGCCACTGACGATGTCGCCGTGACCGGATACGACGTGTACTGGTTCGACGGGTGGTTCACCTCGCGGCTGCTGGCCACGGTCGGCGGGACGTCGTACACGGCGCCGCTGTCCGCGGAGCGCAACGTCTTCTACGTGCGGGCGCGCGACGCCGCGGGCAACGTGTCGATCGCGTCCGGCACGGTGACGGTGGGATCCACGAATCCCACCAGCGGCCCGCCGTCCAGCCCGCCGCCACCCCCGCCGGCCTGCGCGGTGAGCTATCAGCACACCGCGCAGTGGGACCGCGGGTTCGTGGCCGCTCTGCGGATCACCAACACCGGGGCGGCTCCGGTCGACGGATGGGCACTCACCTTCGACGTCGCCGGCGACCAGCGGATCACGTCGGCCTGGAACGCGGCCTACGCGCAGGACGGCGCCAAGGTCACGCTGCGCAACGCGCACTGGAACGGCTCGCTGGCGCCGGGCGCGAGCCGGGACGTCGGGCTGATGGGCAGCTGGACGACCGTCGGCCCGGCGCCGGCGGCATTCGTCCTCAACGGTCAACCCTGTCGGAAGGACTGACGATGATCCGGCCTTGGCTCCGATCCGCATCCGCGTGCCTCAGTCTGGCGCTGCTGTCCTCGCTCGGCGCGGCCGGTGCCGCGCGGGCGACCCACCACCCCGGCGGCCAGGACTGTCTCGACCGGAGCGTGCCGCTCTCGGTCGAGGAGAGCCGCCTCACCTTCGCCCTTCCGGGCTACGCCCCGTTCTCCCAGCTGATGATCGAGGGGGCGGGCTTCCAGGACTTCACGCCGCGGCTCGTCCAGCAGCTCTGCGGCGCCCGCTCGCGGGAGGCTGCCGAGAAGATCGTGGCCCGTAACGCCGGCCGGCTGTGGGACATGGCGGTCGACCGGGCCCAGCGGCGCGGGCCGGTGCGGGGCACGCTTCCGTACAGTGACGACCGGCCGCTCTACTGGACGCGGGTGCAGGCCATGGCCGCGATCCGGCAGTGGGCGCCGTCGTTCGCGCTGTTCGCGGGGCACCGCCTGGAGCTGATCGAGAAGTTCGACCGCACGTCGCGCGGGATGTCCGAGATCAACCTGCCGGCCGGTGGCGCCGTCAAGCGGGTGATCGTCAGCGGCTTCGATCCGTACACGCTGGACGGCGGGACGGGCGGCAACAACATCCGGCACGGCAATCCGTCCGGAGCCACCGCGCTGTCGCTGGACGGCACCCGTCACCGGACCTCCGACGGCAGGGTCGCCTTCATCGAGGCGTACACACTGCCGGTGAGCTTCCCCGAGTTCCGGCGCGGCTATCTGGAGGACACGGTCGGCCCGTTCCTGCTGCCCGGCCCGCGGCGGGCCGACGCGTCCATCACGGTCAGCCAGGCCGGGGGAGCGGTCTTCAACCTGGAACAGTGGAACGCCCGCTACCACGGCATCACGCTGGGCAACGACCGGTTCCGGCCGTGCCCGCCGGTCGGCGGCGTGCCGCAGCTGGCGATCAACAACCCGGAGTGCAACACCGTGGTGGTGGACCGCTGGGGTGGCCCGCCGACGTTCGACCTGCGCAATCCGCCGCAATGGACCGCCGCGACGCTGCCCGTCGAGCAGATGATCGCCGCCCGGACCGGTGTGGGCGTGCCGCGGCCGCCGGGCGACACCTGGCCGGACGAGTCGGAGGCTTTCGGGGTGCAGTGGCGCACCACCAACACCCGGTTCCCGGACTGTGCCTCGACGGTCCGGGAGACCAGCGACAGCCCGCCGGATCCGGCCTCCTGCTCCTACAGCGGCAGCGGTGGCAACTACCTGTCCAACGAGAGCGCCTACCGCAACACGCTGCTGCGCGACCGGATGGGCCTGACCATTCCGGCCGGGCACATCCACACCCCGGACATGCAGCACTTCGAGACCGATTACGCCCCGAGCGACGCGACGTTCGACGCGTGGCGGCTGTCGATCGCGCAGCAGGCCCGCAGGCTGATCCACGTGGTGGCCGACGAGGCGTGAGCTCACGCGCGGCGGGCGCGCATCGCCCGCAGCTTGTGCCGGTTGCCGCAGCGCTCCATCGCGCACCAGCGGCGGGCGTTGGGGCGTGACGAGTCGACGAAGACCAGCGGGCAGTTGTCGCCGGCGCACACCCGGAAGCGTTCGGCGAGCGGCCCGGCGAGCAGCTCGATCATCTCCCGCGCCAGGGTCGACAGGGCTTGGGCGGTGTGCACCGGCGCCGCCCAGCTCACCGTCCTACCGTCAGGGCCGAGTGCGGGGGCGAGGGGTGCCGCGGCCGCGACCCGGTTGATGGTCGCGACCGCTTCGGCGGGCAGCGGCCGGCCGGCGGCGCGGGCCTGCGCCGCCTCCCAGATCGCCTGGCGCAGGGCCTTGGCCTCGGCCAGGTCGGCGGGGGTCACCGGGACGGTCAGGACCGCGTCGAGGGGCGGCTGCGCGAGCCATGCGGCCAGGTGGGCCGGCTCGTGCAGGGTCTCGAAGACGGCATAGCGGCCCTCGCCGCCGGTGTGGGCGAAATCGAGGCTGACGGCGCCGGCGTCGAACCGGAACGACGCGCCGCGGGGATCGGTGAGGACCCGTCCGGTTGCGTTCGTGCGCATGACACCACTATAACTGGTGTCAGAGAGAAACCTGTTTAACCGGTTTCCTGAGCCGAGGAGGAACGATGAGCGTTCGGCACATCAACCCCGAAGGAATGCACCGCAGCCCGGCCTTCAGCCAGGCGGTCGTGGTCGAGCAACCGGCGAAGACGATCTACATCGGTGGGCAGAACGGCGTCGATGCCGACGGCAAGCTCGTCGGGCCCACCGTCGGCGAGCAGTCCCGGCAGGCGTTCCGCAACCTGAGGACGATCCTGGAGAGCGAGGGCGCCACCCTGGCGAACATCGTGCACTGGCGGATCGCCGTGGTGGACGGTCACTCCTTCGACGAGGGGGTGGCCGCCTTCCAGGAGGTGTGGCACCGCGAGGACCCGCCGCCGGCGATCACGGTGCACGTCGTGGCCGGCCTGAACCCCGGCTTCCTGGTGGAGATCGACGCCGTCGCGGTGGTGTGAGAGCTTCAGCCGGTCAGCGGGGTGAAGCCGAGGCGCAGGTCCTGGATCTCGTTCGCGGCCCGGACGCAGGCGAGCGGCGCGACGTGCCGGGCCGGGCCGTGCGGGGCCCGCAGCACCGGCCGTCCGTCCTCGCCGGCCGGCCATTCGATGCCGCCGGTGAGGGTGCGGGCCGGGATCAGCCAGTGGTCGCCCGGCCGGTATGCCGCGTCCGGCTCGAACCAGACCTCCACACCGTCCTCCAGATCCAGCCAGGAGCCGGTCTCCAGCGGGATGGCGCCGTCCGGCTCGTCGCTGGCGGGATGGTCCCAGCGGCGCAGCAGCGGGTGCCGGGCGGGCAGCCGCCCCACGCCGGCGGGCGGATCCGCGTCGAGCAGCACACGGCGGTCCGCGACGTCGACGTCCTCGACGCGCAGCACCACGCCCGCCGTACCCCGCAGGGTGGTGGCGTCGTCGGTGAGCGTGACCGCGTCGCCGACATGGAGGTCAAGCTTGTCGTCGCGGCCGAGCGCGGCGAGGGTGACCCACCGGCCGTCGACGGAGTCGACCGGGAAGGTGACCGAGCCGTTGTCGCGCGACCAGACGAACGAGTCCTCGTTGAAGATCTCGACGCGGAACAGCTGATTGTCCTGGCCGCGGTAGCGGGACTCGGGGGCGACCACACAGGGGTCCTCGTCGGCGCCGGACGGGCGTTCCACCCGGGCGGCGAGCCGGCCGCCGCCGGTGCGCGACTCGGCCCAGGTGGCGAAGCGCTCGCGGATCTGGTCGGCGGAGTCGGTGCCGGCCAGGTCGACCTCGGTGGTGGCGCGGACCTGCCAGACGACACGGCTGCGGGCGGCGGTGTCCGGCATGGTGGCGCCGAGCGCGGCCTCCCGCAGGCGGGAGTCCTGCACGGCGGTGACCAGTTCCTCGCCGACGGCCAGATAGACGACGTACGGGAACGCCTCCGGCAGCGCGTCGTCGTCGTTCTCCGGGTCGAGATACGCCCACGGCTGGCTCCAGTACGTCCACGGGCCGGGCGCCGCGGGGTTCGGCACCGTACCCGAGTCGGGGACCGTGACCGGCGCCGGCCGGCGCGTGGCGTCGACGGCGATGCCCTCGACGTAGTAGCGGCCGCCGCCGATCGACAGGTCCGGCGGCTCGTCGTCGCCGGCCTCCACCGCGCCGATCGGGAAGCCCGGGCCGCCGTGCGGCCCGATCAGGTCACGGGCCAGCGTGCGCAGCGCGTGCACCTGGATCGCGGCGTGCTCGTTGAAGTCCGCGTCGAGCAGCACCCGGCCCTGCTGGAGCAGCACGGCACTGTACGCGTCGGCGGGGTCGAACGTCTGCCGGGTGAAGTCGCCCTTCATCGGGATCCTTTCGCGGAAACCCCCGGCTTCAGCCGTGGGGAGGAAGTGGAACCCCTGCGGAGCAGGTCAGGGGTAGCCCATCCCCCGCCTGGGCGGATGGGTGTCTGGTCAGGCGTTGCGCTGGTTCTCGACATATCTCTTCACGATCTTCTGGGTCGCGCCGCGGGATCGTTGACGCGGTCCTTTCAGGTGACGTAGACGATGCCGGCGTCGGTGTCCGCCGGGGAGAACTCGGCGAGCCGGGCGGTCAGCCCGTCGGCGCGCATCGGCTGGTAGAGGTCGTGGTAGACGCCCATCTCGGAGCCGTCCTCGGCGCCGCGGGCGATCGCCGGCGGGCAGTCGGCGGCCAGTTGCAGGTACGCCGGCGTGCCGTAGTCGACCGACGTGAACCGGGGCCGGTCCGCCGGGCAGCGGTAACGCGGCGGTGTCCGCGATCCGGCCGGCACCGCGCTGAACCGCAGGCACCCGATGCCGCGCCGGGCCACGTGCATCAGCCCGTCGAAGATGCTGTTCTCGCCGATGCGCACCGCGTGCGTGTGCACCTCGCCGATCACCGTGCTGCGGTGGACGTGCAGGATCGCGTGCGCGTGCCGGCAGTCCGGGGCGGACAGCGCCTCCCGGTCGCGGCCGGTCGCGTCGAGCACGCTGTCGGTCAGGTGGATCGGCAGCGGGTCGGTCCGCACCTCGTCGGCGATCACCAGGATGGTGCCGAGGATGCTGCGTTCGGCCTGCACGCACGCGGTGGTGTTCTCCAGCACCAGGCTCGGCTCCTGCGGGTGGGCGGGCCGGCACTCCGGTTCGATCGCCCAGCCCGGCACCAGGGTGGTGTGCCGCAGCGTGAGCGCGCCGAGCACCCCGGTGACGCTGACGCCGCGGCCGGTGATGAGCAGGCCGTCCAGCACGACCCGGCCGGGCGGGCGGTCGTCGTCGGCGCACTCCTCCGGCAGCGGGCCGCGGATGTGCAGCGAGTCGGGGCGGTTGCTGTACCAGTCGAGCAGCCGCAGCACCGGCCGGGAACCCTCGGCGGCGCGCACTTCGAGCCGGTCGCCGTGCCCGACGGTGAACTCCAGCTGTTCCTGGTAGGCGCCGCTGCCGGTGATCTCGATGATCGCCTCGGGCACGTCACCGCCGGCGTTGTCGTCGCGCCACCGCTCGTACGCCTGGGTGATCCTCTCGAACTCGCCGTCCGGCCCGCCGACGCGGTAGACGCGTGGCCCCGTGCTCAGGTCGCGCGGGTATTCGCCGCCGCCCAGCTCGTCCGGGAAGACGTGGTGGTAGGTGACGCGCACCCCGCCGCGCGGCGCGGTGCGCGAGCCGAACGCGATGCGCCCCAGCTCCGGGTCGACCACCACCTGCCCGCGCCGTGGCCGGTACGCCCACCCGGAGAGGTCGGCGACCACCACCTGGGCGAGCGGGATCGGCTCGTCCGCGCCGTCGCGCCAGATCGCGAAGCTCTTGCCCGGCCCGTAGAAGTCGGCGAGCCGGTCCTGCAGCGCCCGCCGGCCGATGAACACCGGCACGTTGTCGGCGGTGGCGATGTGCGTGGCCGACGGCTCCGGGATCGGTTCGGCGACCAGCGGCACGTCGTTGCCGAGGATGGAGAACGTGTACTGGTTGCGGGCCCGGTCGATCGAGTAGGCCGGCGCGTGGGTGATCGAGAACGGTCGCAGCCGCCACACGAACAGCGCCACCGAGGGAAGCCGGTACGGCCCGGCCGACGCGGGGAGGCGGGCCTGCGTGTCGAACGGGCCGCCGAGCGTGCCCAGCGCGCCGGCGTCGCGCAGGCTGACGGTGGCCGGCGTCCACCCGGCGCCCCCGGTGCGCAGCGGCGCGGTGCCGGCCAGCAGCCTTCGCATCTCCACCGCCCGGGCCGGCCAGTCCGCGACCGCGGCCGCGATCTCCTCCAGCAGCGGCAGCGTGCCCTTGCGCCGGCGGGTCGCGATCGTGTCGGCGACGTCGCGGCGCGGCGCCAGCCGGGCCGCCAGACCGGGCGGCACCTCGCCGCCGGTCCCGGCCGGCGTGCGATAGCCGACCAGATCACCGAGGTACGGTACGGCCCACTCCTCGCAGGTCTCGATGAACCAGTTGTCGTAGAGCCGTCGCAGATCGTCCTCGACCAGGTCGAGCTGCTCGGCGACCACGGCGAGCAGCGCGCGCAGCGGCTCGCCCACCTCCGCGTCGCGGCGCCGGTGGACCTGCGGGAGCAGCGGGTAGAGACGGTCGCTCACCGCGCCTCCTTCAGAATCAGGGTGTCGGGGATCCGCGGCGACAGCAGCACCAGCTGCGCCGGCCGCACCCCGCGGAAGACGATCAGGGTCCGGCCGGCCGGCAGCTCCTGATCCGGGCCGGTCAGGCCGGGGTTGAGCCGCTGCAGCTCGCCGACCGTGGTGCCGTGCCTGGCGGCGACCGCGGCGACCGTCTCCGGCTCGCTCACGGTGTAGCGGGCCTCCTCGAAACGGGCGGGCCGCGCCGGCACCACCGGCCGTGCGCCGGTCAGGTCCTGCCCGAGCCGGTCCAGGGCGTCCGGGGTGAGGCTGCCCGGCACCCCGGCGAACAGGTCCACGTCCACCCAGTCCACGCCGGGCACCGCCTGCGCCGCCGCGATCACCTCGGAGAGGTAGGCGGGCTGCGCCAGCTCCCGCCGCTCGAAGCCGAGCCGGTCCAGCAGGGCGGCCCGCACCGCCGGTTCGACGATCGGCCACGAGTGGTCCGGGTGCACCCGGACGTTCGCCGCGATGACGAGCAGCACCGGTTCGCGGATCGCGACGGCCACCGGCAGCTGCGGGTCGCCGAAGGTGGCGAGGGAGGCGCGCAGCGCCCGGACGATGCCGTCCTCGGCGAGCGGCTCGTCGTCGACGCCGGCCACCGTGACGTGCACGATCTCCCGCCCGCCGGCGCCGATCCGCCGGGCCGCGGCCCGCCCGATCCCGGCGCGGGCCCGGGCGAAGTCCTCGTAGTCGGCGACCGAGACCAGCCGGTCCAGCGCGGTCACCGACAGCGGGATGTTGCGCCGCGCCTGGGCGGGGCTGTCCGGTTCCGCGCCGCCTGCCGCAGCCACCGGGTTGGTCACCTGGGAGACCCAGAGCGGCCGGATGAGCAGCTGCGAGATCCGGCCGGCGCCCACGTTGGCGGCCCGGCCGATGCCGACCCGGTACGCCGCCCGCACGTTCTGATATCCGGTCGGCAACCGCGCCCCGTGCACCCCGTCGCCGAACGTCACCACGGTCCGCCCCTGGTCGTCCACGCCGGTGGTGTAGACCCGCTCGTCCGGTCCACGGCCGGCCAGGCTGTCCACCTCGTGCCAGAGCACCCCGTCGACCCGGACCTGCAGGGTGCTGCGGGCCCCGCGCGGGGTGTCCGCGGCCAGCCAGGTGAGTGGCCCCTGGAACAGGCGGAACGTCTGGTTCGCCTGCCCGGCGTCGCCGCTGCCGATCGGCTCGTCGCGGGACGCGCCGTGCGAGGCCGGCACCACGTTCGCCAGCAGGTGCACGGTGTCGCGCCGGTACGTGAAGGCCAGCGGCGCGGCCAGGGTCAGCACGGTGTGCACGGTCTCGCCGGGGCGTTGCGGGTCGACGTACTGCCGCACCCCGGCGATCATCGACAGTTCGGTGCCGGTCACGCCGGGGGTGCCGGGCAGGTCGGTGCGCTCGCCGGTGACCACGAGCCGGCGGCCGGGGGTGAGGCCCTCGTACAGCTCGGCCAGCTCGATCTCGGCGCCGGCGACGTCGGCGGTGACCGGCTCGGTGGCCGGGGTCAGCGCGTCCCCGCGTGCGTAGACCGTGGTGTCGCGGATCTGGGAGAGCTGGGTGTCGTCACCGTCCAGCCAGTCGGTGGCCAGCACCAGCTCGGTGACCTTGCCGGTGATGCCGAAGTCGGCACGCGAGACGACCCGTGACGACACCACCCGGGTGATCAGCAGGCTCAGGTCCGGGTTGCTCTTGCCGGGCCGCTGGATCACCACCCACGACTCCGGGCCGATGCCCTCGTAGACGGCGTCGAGAGCGAGCACGTTGCGCGAGTCCAGCGCGAGGGTGGCGCTCAGCGCGAAGGTGACCGTTTCCGCGGTCCGGGTGAGCACCAGCCGCAACGACCCGACGGGTGCGGTCACCCGCTGGCCCGGCTCCACCAGCTGCGTCACGTCGCCGACGGTGACTCGCACGGCGTTGTCCTCGACGGGCCGCGAGACGATCACCGTCCGCCCGAGCAGCGCGTCGTCGAAGACGAAGGTCACCTGGCCTTCCGGGCCCTCGATCTGCGGCGCCTGCACGCTCACCGTCACCGTGCCCGGCCCGAGCTGGACCGCCGGCTCGATCGTGCCGTCCTCGGGCAGGGTGACCAGAGCCGGTACCGTGTTGTCCGATTCGGTCCAGGCCAGGCGTGCCCGCACCGGCCGGCCGTCGCCGGCGAAGGTGACGGTCGCTTCCGCGGTCTGGCCGCCGCGCAGCGGCCAGTCCACGAAACGGATCACCCGCCCGTCCGGGCCGAACTCCGGTTGCAGCGGCGCGGTGGCCCCGAACGGGGTCGCCACGGTCCGCATCACCCGCAGGTCGGTGACGGCCAGCGGCGCGGTCAGGTCCACCCGCCGCCACGCCGGGTAGAGCGACTCGGCGAGCCTCGGGTCGAGCGCGGCGAGCAGTTGCACCCCGAGGTCCGAGCCGGGACCGAACAGCTCGGCCGGGTTCCGGTCCAGGTCGGCCGAGCCGGCCGGGGACACCGACGGCGGCACCCGCAGCCCGCCGAGCAGCGCGCCCAGCCCGGTGACCGCGGGGTTCGGGTCGTCCAGCCGCAGCGCCTCGTGCAGCGGCGCGGCCCGGGTCTCGGCGGGCGGCAGCAGCGCGCTCACGCGCCGATGGAGACCGCGCAGCCGCGGTTGCAGCCAGCCGGTGAGCCAGCCGTGCACATTCGGGTACGGCTGAGCCGCCGCGACCGTTGCGTCCAGCGCGTCCAGCGCGCCGCGCAGGTCCCGGGTCAGCCGCTCGGGGGTGCGGGCACCGGCCTCGATCGGCTCCAGGGCCGCGGTCACATACCGCTGGACGATCCGGCTGCGGGAGAAGTCCCGCGCCTGCGCGACCAGGTCGCCCAACTCGGCGGTCAGCTCCTCGGTGGACGGTGCCGGAGGGCGTTCCAGCGCCACCACGGTGACGCCCTCGCGCGGGTCGACCTCGACGGTGCGCACCACGAGAAGTTCCGGGTCGGCGTCGGCGAAGACGATGAGCAGCCGGTCGGCGGGCCGGATGTTCGCGGACGTGCCGGCCAGATGCAGCACCCCGGCCTGCCGGATGCTCTCCGGCGTCATCCGCACCGGCCGGCGCAGCAGCACCCGCAGGTCGTTGAAGGACCACCGGGCCGGCAGGTCCTCCGCGGTCTCGAACGGCTGCGGCTGCTCGCCGTCCTCCGGCACGCTCTGCGCCCGGGCGCCGCGCGGGATGGTCACCGCCGAGTCCGCGTCGGTGCGCGCGTCCCGGTCCAGCGTGTAGGCGAGCACGGTCTCCGCCGCGATCCCCGGCCGGGGCAGGTGCCCGACCAGGCGGCCGAGCAGGCGCAGCGACCGTTCCTCGGTGGCGGTGCGCAGGTAGCCCTCGTGCGCGATGCGCTCGGCGTAGAAGGTGAGGATGTCGGCGAGCACGGCGGCCGCGTCGAGCACCGCGATCGCCGGGTCGTCGGTGGAGCGGACGGTCAGTCCGGCCAGCGCCGGGTAGGCCGGGCCGGAGAGCCGGGCCAGCATCGCGTCGAGGAACTCCGGGTGGGTGCCGGTGCGGTAGTCGAACGTGTCCCGGCCCGGCGGTCGGCTGCTCATGATCCACCTCCGGTCGTCACGGTGAGCCGGCCCGCCTCCGGCCGGTCGGGGTCGTCGTCGAGCTGGGCGACCTCCAGCGGGCCGACGTGCAGCACACCGGCGTCCAGCTCACCGGCGTCCGGGCGGAACAGCCGGCGCAGCCGGGTCACCCGCACGCTGGTCACGCCGGCCACGGCGGCTGCGGCGGCGACGATGCGGCTGGCGCGTACCGGCTCGGCGAAGGTGACCGCGTCCGGCGCGAACAGCGCCCGCACCGCGCGGACTATGTCGTCGCGGACCCGTTGCCGGTGGTGGCCGGGCGTCACGCAGACGATGAGCGCCACCTCCAGCGGCACCCGGGTCGCCGGGACCACGACCAGGTCGTGACCGATCCGCCGGTATCTCTCCAGGTCAGCGCGGACCCGTTCGAGCAGCGCGGGCGGCGCGGCGCCGGTGCCGAGCGGGTCGACCGCCACGTGCGCCTGCCGGCCGGAGCCGGTCCAGCGCAGCTGCGCGGCGGCCCGCTGCACGCCGGGCACGGCGGACGCCAGCTCGGCGTAGTCCTCGGCGGTGACGGCCCGCAGCCGGCGGCGGCGCAGCGCGAGCGGGGCGAGCTGGCGGACCTGCTCGACCGGTTCCGGGTCGGTGCCGCCGGCCGCCGGCAGGGGATTGCGTACCCGCCGGACCCCGGGCTCCTCGTCGCCGTCGCAGACGACCAGGTGGGCGATGGCGTCGGCGCCCACGTTGCCGGCGATGCCGCTGCCGACCCGGTAGCGCACCGCCAGCACCGCGCCGGG